>JAYGEF010000494.1:0-7558 GCA_046582535.1 Alphaproteobacteria bacterium | reverse complement strand
AACCAGGGCGATAAATTAGATGTTTTTGTCTACCCCGGGCCAGCGCCGACCGGTAAATCTACCAGACGGTTCCTTTAGCGCAGGTCAGGGTGCCAGACAGCGACCAAGCCGTCAAGGGTAAGCCGTTCTGACAGCAACATTTTTTCAGACAGACTGCGAAGCGCGGGAAGCCATGCCTCGGTCTCGTCGCCAATGGTCACGTCTTCGATGGGCAGGCCGGCGGCGACGCCCATTTCCTCGCTCAGCCATTGGCGGGCTTCGGCCTCGCCGCCGATGGCGTCGATCAGGCCGTTGGCCAGGGCCTGACGGCCGGAATAGACCCGGCCATCGGCCAGGGTCCGCACCCGCGCTTCGTCGAAGCCGCGGCGTTCGGCCACCATGGCCGTGAACAGGTCCTGCATGTCATCGATAATCGCCTGGGTGGCGGCGCGGGCCGCGTCGGTCAGGGGTTCCAGGGGCGACGGCACGGCCTTCAGGGGCGCGCTCTTGATGGCCTCGGCGGAAACCCCGATCTTCTCCAGCAGGCCGGTGATGTCGGTGGTTTGCATGATCACGCCGATGGAGCCGGTAATGGTGCCCTGACGGGCGTAGATGCGGTCGCTGGCAATGGCCACCATGTAGCCGGCCGAGGCCGCAACGGTGCCCATGACGGCGACCACCGGCTTGGCCTCGGCGACCTCGCGCAGGGCCTCAAACAGCATTTCACCGCCCACGAAGGTACCGCCGGGACTGTCGATGTAAACGATCAACGCCTTGGCACTGTCGTCGCCGGCGACCTCGGTCAGAGCCTCGAAGACATCCGCGTCGTCGACAATCAGGCCGTAGACCGTGTAGCGCGCCACGTGATCGCGGTCGAGCACACCGTCGAACCGCGCCACCGAAGCCACGACCATGGCCACGACGGCGACAATGGCGACAATACGCCACACCACCAGCCGGCGCTTAAGCCGGCGGCGGTCGAACAGTATATCCGAGTCGAGCATCATAATCTCCGGCACCGGCGCCCGCCGCCAATACGACGGGCGCCGTGGTGGGGTGCGGTCCTAGCCGGCGGTCTTGTCGGTGTCGGCCTCGGCATCGTCGGCCCCAGCGTCTTTCTCAGCGGGGGCCTCTTCGGCGGCGGGCGCCGCTTCCTCAACAGGCGCCTCTTCGGCGGCGGCGCTGGCGTCATCGCCTGCCGATGCCCGATCCTGCTCCGCCTTGTTCAGGGCAGCGCCGAGAATGTCACCAAGGCTGGCGCCGCTGTCGGACGAGCCGTACTCGGCCATGGCCTGCTTCTCATCGGCCACTTCAAGCGCCTTGACCGACAGGGTCAGACGGCGCGACGAACGGTCTATCGCCGTTACCTTGGCATCGACTTTCTCGCCCACGGCAAAGCGGTCGGGACGCTGTTCGCTGCGCTCCCGGGCCAGTTCCGACTTGCGGATGAAGCCGGTTACGCCGTCGACCGTGACCTCGATACCGCCGTCGAGAACGGCGCTCACTGTGCAGGTCACCTGATCGCCCCGTTTGACACCTTCCATGGCGCCGGCGAAGGGATCGTCGGTCAGTTGCTTGATACCAAGGCTGATGCGCTCCTTATCGACATCGACATCGAGCACCTTGGCCTTGACCACGGCGCCCTTCTCGTAGTCCTGGATAGCCTCCTCGGCCGAGCGGCCCCACGAGATATCCGACATATGCACCATGCCGTCGATTTCGCCGTCGAGACCAATGAAGATGCCGAACTCGGTGATGTTCTTGACTTCGGCCTCGACAATGGCATCGACCGGGAAGCGATCGACAAAGCTTTCCCAGGGATTATCCCGGCACTGCTTGAGACCAAGGCTGATCCGGCGCTTGTTGGGATCGACGTCGAGCACCATGACCTCGACTTCCTGGCTGGTCGAGACGATCTTGCCGGGGTGAATGTTCTTCTTGGTCCAGCTCATCTCGGAGACGTGGACCAGACCCTCGACACCGGGCTCGAGTTCAACGAAGGCGCCGTAGTCGGTGATGTTGGTGACCCGGCCCACGAACTTGGCATCGCGCGGGTATTTGGCATCGACGCCTTCCCAGGGATCGGCTTCAAGCTGCTTCATGCCCAGGCTGATACGCTGGGTCTCGCGGTTGAAGCGGATGACCTGGACGTTGATGGTCTCGCCGATGGATACTACCTCGGTGGGGTGATTGACCCGCCGCCAGGCGATATCGGTAACGTGCAGCAGGCCGTCGACGCCGCCGAGATCGACGAAAGCGCCGTAGTCGGTGATGTTCTTGACCACACCCTCGAGAACCTGGCCTTCGCTCAGGTTGGCGATCAGCTCGGAACGCTGCTCGGCGCGGGATTCCTCAAGCACGGAACGACGCGACACCACGATGTTGCCGCGGTGGCGATCCATCTTGAGAATGGCGAATTCATGCTCGATGCCCATGAGCGGCGTAATATCGCGGACCGGCCGGATATCGACCTGGCTGCCCGGCAGGAATGCCACGGCGCCGGAAAGATCGACGGTGAAACCACCCTTGACGCGGCCGAAGATCGAGCCCTTGACCCGGCCGCTTTCGTTGAAGGCGACCTCGAGCTGGACCCAGGCTTCCTCGCGCTTGGCCTTGTCGCGGCTAAGCACCGCTTCGCCCTGGGCGTTTTCGAGACGGTCGAGAAAGACCTCGACCTGGTCACCGATCTTGACTTCGGACGACTGCCCGGGCTCGGCGAATTCCGTGAGCGCGACGCGCCCTTCGGCCTTGAGGCCGACATCCACCAGCGCCATGTCGTTCTCGATCGAGATGATGGTGCCCTTGACGACGGTGCCAACTGAGAAATCTGAATTTTCAATTGATTCAGCAAACAGCGCGGCAAAACTTTCGTCGGTCGAAAACGTCTCTTCTGTGGTCTCTGTGGTCATGCGATTTTCCAATTCCTAGAGCCCAATCTCGTAAGACCGGGCAAACTCTGACGGCCCAACGCACCCGACCCGCCATCGGCCCGGATACGCAAACAAATCCTTTGGTAAACCTGCCGTAGCACTACTGTTAGCGACGCCACGGGCAAGAGCGCGACTCTATACAGATCAAGTGCGCCCACGGCAACTGATTATGTCTTTGATTACGCCGTCGTCCCGGGTCCGGCAATTGCCGCCAGGGCCGCGGCGAACGTCTGATCGGCGTCGAGTTCCGAAGTGTCGAGTTCGGTAGCATCGGCCGCCGCCGCCGAGGGCGCCACTTCGCGGCTCTCATCGCGGGCATCGCGGGCGGCCATTTCCCGGTGCACTTGGTCGCGGTCGGCGGGCCCGCCACCGGCTGCCAGTTCAAGATACCGGCGCTCGACCCGCACTTCGGGGCTGGCGGTGACGAACAGCTTGTGGGTGGCATGGGGGCAGACCACGGTGCCGATGTCGCGGCCGTCGATCACCGCTCCCGGCGGGGTCGCCGCGAAACGTCGCTGGTAATCGAGCAGGGCGGCGCGCAGGGCCGGGATCGGCGATATCAACGAAGCCGCCTGGCCGACTGCCTCAAAGCGCAGGTTGGCGGCCGCCAGGTCGGCCTCATTCAGGTCCTCAGCGGCGGCCACCGCCAGACTCCTGTCATTGAGATCAGCGCCATCGCGCATCAGCCGGGCCGCCACCGCCCGATAGAGGCTGCCGCTGTCGAGGTAGCGCAGGCCAAAATGCGCGGCCAGGCGGCGGGCCAGGGTACCCTTGCCGGCGGCCGACGGACCGTCGACGGCGATGACGGTTATCGCGTCCCGATCGGCCATGTCAGGAAATCTCGGCGCCGAGACCGTTGCACAGGGCGGCGAAGCCGGGAAAGCTGGTATCCATGGACGCGCTGTCGTCGATGGTCACGGGCCTGCGCGCCGCCATGCCAAGCACCAGAAAGGCCATGGCGATGCGGTGATCGAGGCGGGCGGCAATGGCCCCGCCGCCGGCCGGCGGTTCGCCGTTGCCCCGCACCGTCAGGCGGTCATCGCCGGCCTCGACGTCGACACCGCAGGCACGCAGGCCTTCGACCATGGCGGCTAGGCGATCGCTTTCCTTGAGCCGCAGTTCGGCCAGGCCGTGCATGACGGTTTCCCCTTCGGCACAGGCGGCGGCAACCGCCAGGACCGGGTACTCGTCAATCATCGAAGGTGCCCGCGCCGCCGGCACATCGACACCCCGAAGGGTGCCCGCCCGGATCACCAGGTCTGCCACCGGCTCGCCGTTTTCCTCGCGTTGTTCGGAAAACTCGATGGCCGCGCCCATTTCATTGAGGGTCGTGAACAGGCCGGTGCGCAACGGATTGACGCCGACGCCGCGCAGGGTCAGTGACGATCCCGGCACGACCAGGGCCGCCACCGTGAGGAACGCCGCCGATGAGGGATCGCCAGGCACGGTGACCACGCGGCCCGAGAGCTCCGGCTGCCCGTCCATGATAATCGCCTGGCCCGCGCCATCGGCACTGGGCTCAACCCGGAGCGTGGCGCCGAAATATCCCAGCATGCGCTCGCTGTGATCGCGGGTTGGTGATGGTTCGATGACCGTGGTCTCGCCCGGCGCATTGAGCCCGGCCAGCAAGACCGCCGATTTGACCTGGGCCGAGGCCATGGGCAGGCGGTAGGTGATGGCCAGGGGATCGGGGCAGCCGATGATCGTCAGCGGCATGCGGCAGCCCTCGCGGGCGATAATGCGGGCGCCCATGGCCTCGAGCGGTGTCGCGATCCGGCCCATGGGGCGGGCGCACAGGCTCTCGTCGCCGGTGAACTGACAAGTGATCGGGTGGCTCGCCACAACGCCCATGAGCAGCCGTGCGCCGGTGCCCGCATTGCCCATGTCGAGGGTCGCCGCCGGCTCCTTGAGCCCGCCGAGGCCAACGCCGTTGACCCGCCAGACAGTGTGACCACCCTGGCCGTCGACACGCTCGACGCGGGCTCCCAGGGTCGCCATGGCCCGGGCCGTGGCCAGCACGTCGCCGCCTTCGAGCAACCCGTGGATTTCGGACTCACCCACAGCGAGGCCGCCGAGCATGAGGGCGCGGTGGGAAATCGACTTGTCGCCGGGCAATCGGGCATCGCCCGACAGCGGGCCGCCGGCAGGGTACGAAGTCAGGGGCGTCAGTGAGGACATAAGGGCAATTGCCGTGGACAGATATTACGAAAAACCCGGCTCGCGGGTCGGATGCAGGTTTCTCTACCACAGCTGCGCGCCGAGCAGATAGGCCGGCGTTGGCTGGCGTTCTTGGAAATTTGGTTTGCCTTGACCGTGGACTGACCGAAAATTCGCTGTGGAAATGGACCATTTTGCTTTTGACAGCGCCCAATCATCATGGCAATTGGATGGTAACAGGGAAGCCGACTAAGAGCGGCATGGAGACGCAGACCAACTGAGGTGTAAACCAGTGGCAAATCCCGAATGGGGCACCAAACGCCTGTGCCAGTCGTGCGGTGCGAAATTTTACGATCTACAGCGCAAAGATGCTGTCTGTCCCAAATGCGGCACGCCGGTTGGGCCTGAACCCGTCTCCAAACCGCGGCGAACCCCGGCGGAAGCCGCCCCGGCGGAAGTCGCGGCGGCAGAGGTTACGAAATTACCGGCGGCGACCGAGGATCAGAAGCAAGCGGAGTCCAGCGACGACGAAGCGTTGAAGGCGCTCGGCGTCGAGGATGAAGACAGTGAAGACGACAACGATAATGCGGATCTGATCGAGGACGCTTCGGAACTCGGCGAGGACGCGGACGACGTGGCCGAAGTGGTCAGCACCAGTCACGGCAATGAAGCGCCCTGATCTCACGGCGATCTCGGGGCGGCGTACGATTTCCCCTTGAACTCGTAGGGGCCTGCACCTAGGTTCACCGCACCATCGGCGCGGCCCATCCCGCGCCGCCATGGATTTAGGGGCCGTAGCTCAGTTGGGAGAGCGCTTGAATGGCATTCAAGAGGTCAGGGGTTCGACTCCCCTCGGCTCCACCACTTACTTTTGGCGAAAACCAACACCATAACTAGGGCCGGTATTTATCCCGCATTTACCGGTGGTTAGCCCTTATAAGATAAGGAAATCTTGGTGGAGAGACGCGAAAATTCTCTACTTTACCGGCCAATTGGCGGACCGTCTCCGGCGGCAAATTTCAGCACCATAACTTTCGCTATCGATTTACCGGATTACCGAGAAATACTCAGGAAAATCCCAGATACTGGCGTTGCTCCGCCCATGAAGCGGGTAGGTTGGTCATCCGCATCAGGCGAGTGACCGTTAGTTCGACCGGCTGGCTGCCTTCCAGAATCACCTCGATGATATCCGGAGCAAGGAAGGCGAGAGGGATTATGATGCTGGAAAAATACGTATGCCTTGAACTACCGACTTAGGGCGAAAGCGGACGTCTTTTTCGGTATAATTTAGGCCACTCAATCACGGGGAAGATTTCTCATGCGCCCAACGCTCTACGGCAACCGCCATGCCGTGTCCGCCGGTCATTATCTGGCTGCTCAAGCCGGAAATGCGATCCTGAATGCGGGTGGAAATGCAATCGATGCCGGTTGCTGTGCGGGCATGGCGCTTGCTGTGCTACACCCGGACGAAGTGAATTTTGCCGGTGTCGCGCCTATTATCATCCGCACAGCGGATGGCGAGGTTGTCACGATCGCCGGCCTGGGACACTGGCCGATGTCGATTCCCGCCGATATTTTCATGCGTGAGCATGGTGGCGAGCTGCCCTATGGGGTGCTCAGGACTGTTGTGCCGGCGGCGCCGGACGCCTGGATCACGGCGCTTCGCAACTATGGAACAATGCCATTTGGCGATGTGGCGGCGGCGGCGATCGAGTTTGCCCGCGATGGCTTTTCGGTATTTCATTATCTTGCGTCGGCGTTCGAACATGGTGCGGATTATTTCCGCCAGTGGCCTTCCAGTGCGGCGATCTATCTCCCCGATGACAGGCCGCCACGGCTTGGTGAACGTTTCAAACAGACCGACCTGGCGGCAACAATCCAGTTCATGGTCGATGAGGAGAAGGCGGCCGCTCATCTCGGGCGTGAAGCGGGTCTGGAAGCGGCCCGGGCAGCCTTCTATGTCGGCGACATTGCCGAGCGCATTGTCGCGCACATGGAGAGCGAAGGCGGTTATCTGTCGCGGGATGACCTGGCCAATTTCCACAGTAAAATCGGACCGGCCGAGCGTGGGCGCTGGCGTGATTTCGAGATTTTTACCTGCGGGCCCTGGTGTCAGGGACCAACCCTGATCCAATCGCTGTTGATGATGGAAAAGGCAGGCATGGACGGGCTGAAACAGAACAGCGCCGACTATCTCCATCTGATGATTGAGGTCATCAAATGCGTCTTCGCGGACCGTGAGTATTACTATGGCGATCCGGATTTTGTCGACGTTCCGCTCGAGCGGCTGCATGGCGAAGCCAATATCAATGAATGGCTCAAACGGATTGATCCGAAACAGGCGATGCCGGATATGCCAACACCTATGGGTATTGAATCAGCTTTCAAATACCCAACTGTCGAAGGCCTGCCGAAGCGTGATCCCGACACGTCCTACCTTTGCGTGGTCGACAAATGGGGCAATGCGTTCTCGGCGACGCCTTCGGATGGGA
>JAYGEF010000364.1:0-6994 GCA_046582535.1 Alphaproteobacteria bacterium | reverse complement strand
ACCTCTTCGAACATGGTCTGGAGCTCGGCTTCGTTGCCGATCGCCGCCTGGAAGATACCCGAGGCGATGAGCGCATCCGGATCATTGGACAAGCCGCGCGCCGCGAGCTCTTCAGGCGTAACCTTGTCGAAGGCCCGGGCGTTGGCATGGCCGTAGCCCCAATTGGTGATCTCCCAGTACCCGGACTCTTTGCTGAGGTAGGTATCGAGCACCGCATAGGAGCGGTCGAGCTTGGCCGGATCGGCCCAACTCATCAGGCTGAGGCCACATGTCCAGGTCAT
The DNA here is from genome assembly GCA_046582535.1 of Alphaproteobacteria bacterium. GTDB lineage: Bacteria > Pseudomonadota > Alphaproteobacteria > JAAXGF01 > JAAXGF01 > JAYZAP01. The sequence goes on along the minus strand of JAYGEF010000364.1, from coordinate 6,713 downwards.
GGCGCCTTCCTTGGGCACCATGAAGCGAACCGGCAGGCCCTGGTTGGTAAGCTCGAGCGCCGATGAGTTCCACGTGCACGCGGCAATCAGTTCGCCCGAGACGAGCGCCTGCTCAACTTCGGTCATGGTGTTGGAGTAGAAGCGCAACAGTGGGATCTGCTCCTGGAGCAGCTTCTTGGTCATCGCCACTTCGTCCGGGGTCATGTTGAAGGGATCCTTGGCGCCGCCGTAGATCGCCGCCACCATGACGCCGTCAATCAGGCTGTCGATCATCGACAGCCGGCCGGCGTAACGCTTGTCCCACAGCAGGCCCCAGGACTCTTCCTCACCCTGCAAGTCGACCAGATCGGTGCGGTAGGTGATCGAGGTCTGGCCCCAGTCCTCGCAGACCCACAGGCGCTTGCCGCCGTGGATGGTGTCGGGAACGTTGGTCAGGCTGGGGATCTGCTCGCCCCAGTTGGTCAGACGGTCGGAGTCGATTTCGGCCAGCATGCCGGCATCGTTCCAGTGGTTGATCTTATACGAGCACGGCGACGTGACGTCAGGCTGGAAGCCGGCGCGCATCTTGGCGAAGGCTTCTTCCTCATCACCCCAGAACGAGAAATTGGGCTTCTCGCCGTCATAGGCCGCCATGTATTGACCCATGAAGCCGTCATCTTCGTAACCCGACCAGGTAAAGACCATCGGGTGGTCTTCGGCGGCGGCGCCGGCCATCTTGGGCCCGAACACCATGCCGATCGAAGTCAGGCCGACCGTGCCCAACATCTGATTAGTCTGACGCCGGGTCAGACGCTTATTTTCAATGGCTTGTACAAGCCGTTCCGTACTTACATCATTCCAGTCCATAGGTAGGTACTCCTCCCAAAGTTTAAGTTCGTCCCCGCCGTTTCCGACAGATCAGGCGCATAACCTGACCGTGTCGACATCGGGCACGTGAAGACAATGATCACCCGTTGAAGCACACCGGGTTTTCCGCAAACACGCATGTGGCGGGATTGCTTGCTGGGAAGGCTACCTAGCGGCAGCGCGCGCGTCAACGGCCATGGCGTTCGATAATGGGGCACGAATTTGTCGCCCGATCAAAAAATAACGCCCCCGGGAACCAGGGTCCCCGGGGCGCCAACGTAGCAATCGAGACTTTAGAAGCCAGCGAGAAGCTCTTCGTAAAGCGCGACGATTTCGCTGAACCGCGCCTGGTGAGACGAGAAAATACCATCGGCGAGATAGCCTTCCACGTCCGAGGTCAGGCCGATGGAGTTGAGGTACTCCTCGGTCACGTCGGGCATCTTGTAGACGTTGGCGTTGGACACGCCATAACCCCACTGGGTCAGCTCGAAATGCTGAGAATCGACAGCCAGATAGGCGTCAACCAGGGCGTGGGCCTTCTCCCAGTTGCCATTGGTCTTGGTATCCGGATGGATGGTCAGACCGCAAACCCAGGTCAAAGCCCCTTCCTTGGGCTTCATCCAAACGTACTTGCCCTGCTCGCCGGTTTTCTCCATCTCGGCCGACGCGGTCGCCATCATGCCGTTCCAGGCGGCGCTGGCGACGACCTCGCCCGAGAACAAAGCCTGGGTCATGGTGGTGGTGTCGCTGGCCAGGATACGAATGTTGGGGATGGTCTGGCGGACCACCTCGGAAACCCGATCAATCTCGTCGTCGTTCATGTCGGTGAAGTCGATGCCGAGATAAATCGCCATGAGGTTGAAGTGATCCTCGACCGCATCGAACATGGCGAGTCTGCCCTTGTACTTCTCGTCGAGGAAGATGCCCCAGGTGTGGTTCTCCTCGGCGGCATACTCGGGCGCCAGGTCGGACCGAACGATAATCGAGGTCTGGCCGAAATCGACCGGTGCGAACAACGGACGACCGTCGGGCATCACCGCCGTGGGCAAGGTCGTGAGCGCCGGCACCAGCTCATCCCAATGGCTCAACATGCTGGTATCCAGCGGCTCAATGACGCCGGAGTCGTACCAGATCTTGATCTTGGAAATGCACGGGAACACCACATCGGTTTTGAACCCGGCGCGCATCTTGGCCAAGGCCTCGGACTGGTCCGAGAACAGAGCATAGGACGGCGGCGAGCCGAATTTCTGGGTATATTCAGCGCCGAAATTCTCATCGTCGTAGCCGCCCCAGGTAAATAGGGTGACATCCGAGCCGTCGGCCAGGGCGGGCTGGCTCATGGCCGGTATGGTCATGGCGGTAACACCAACACTGGCAAGAATCTTATGCACCTGACGGCGGCTCAGCTTGCCTCCGAGTAGCTTGTCTTTGAATTCAGTAACGTCCATGGAATTAATCCTCCCGTATTATGGACAGCCCCTCAACAGGGGCCGTTATGTTTGTCGTTTATTCGCCACCAACAACCTGTTCCGATGGCACTTATTGTCAAGACTAGGCCAGCGGCCACCCTTTCGTCAACGCAGTGACAACAGCAACCACCACGTCGCGCGGCTTGCCCGACGCCGGTGAGACTCATAGATTTGGCAGCAAGAAGGCGGCAAGGCGATGGTCCACCGGGCGGTAATCCTGCTTAGGTTTTTGATGCTCATGGCGACCTACGGCGCTGTCGCCGGCGGCACCACACCAGCCACCGTCGGCCTCGAAATCGACAGCGCCTACGCGGCCAACGGCATATATGGCGAGCATGGTCTGGTGCGTGGCTGGTTCCCGGTCGATCGGGTATTTCTGCCGTTCAAACCACTGGTCCGGGGGTTTCTCGACCATGCCGGCGCCCGTCTGGTGCGCGGCCATGACGCCCAGTCGATGCTTCACGTGGAAATCCTGGGTACCGCCCAGGGCATGCTTTACGATTTTTCGGAAAACTGGCAGCGGCTGCGACGGTTCCGCTTTATTGGCGCTCGTGTCCAGGGCCACGTGATTTTGTCCTCGGCCGGGCGCGGCGCCTGCCAGGCGTTGTTTGCCGGCGCGATTGAGGCGCGCAGCGGCATTCCGATCATCATCGGTCGTGACTACCGTGAGAACCCCAACCTGGCTCCCTTCGACAAGGCACTGGCGGAGCCGGGCTCGTTCGTCGCCGCCCTGGCCGCGGTCATCGGTGCGGTCTACGGCCGTGCGGCATTGCTGTCGGCTGCCGAGGATGACGATCCGACCATCGCGAACCACGCGGTCGTCGCCTTGGGTCCGGACCCTGTGGCGGTGGAATGCAACGGGGACTGGAACAGTCAACCATGATCCCGTAACGTCGGACCATGACTGACCTTGATCTCGCCTACACACCGGCCACCGAGCTTGCGCGGCGTATTCGTGCGCGTGAGCTATCACCCGTCGAAGTGGTGGAGAACAGCCTCGCCCGCATCGACGAGGTCAACCCCGCCCTCAACTGTTTTTGCTTCACCTTTCCCGACGAGGCTCTGGACAAGGCCCGGGCCGCCGAGCAGGCGGTCATGGACGGCAAGCCGCTGGGCCCGTTGCACGGGGTTCCCGTGGCCATCAAGGATCTGACGCCGACCAAGGGCAAGCGCACCACCCTGGGCTCGCGCAGCCACGAGCACAACGTGCCCGACCACGACGCGGTCATCGTCGAGAAACTGCTCGGCGCCGGCGCCATCATGGTGGGCAAGACCATGACCCCGGAATTCGCCTATTCGAGCTATACGGAAAGCCCGCTGTGGGGCATCACCCGCAACCCGTGGAATACCGAACGTTCCCCCGGCGGCTCGTCCGGCGGCTCGGGCGCGGCGGTGGCCTCGGGCTGCGTGCCGTTCGCCGAGGGTTCCGACATGGGCGGCTCGGTGCGCATTCCGGCGGCGCTCTGCGGCATTACCGGCCTCAAGCCCAGCTTCGGCCGCATTCCCTTCGAGATCCTGCCCAGCCAGTTCGATCAGATTTCCCACTTCGGACCGTTGGCCCGGACCGTGGGTGACGCGGCGCTGTTCCTCTCGGTGGCGCAAGGTCCGGACGAGCGCGACATTCAGTCCCAGAAGCCGGCCCTCGACATTCCCATTCCGCCGCCCACCGACCTTTCCGGCATGTCCTTGGCCCTGTGCCCGAACCTCGGCTACTACGCGCTGCACCCGGATGTGGAGGCCAACTGCCGGGCCGCCGCCGAGGCTCTGACCGAAGCCGGCGCCACGGTGACCGAGGTCGATTTGCCGTGGAACCAGCAAATCAACGAAGCCTGGGGCGCCCACTGGGGCGTCTATCTGGCGGCCTTCTTCGGCCATCTGCTTGACGAATGGCGCGACACCATGGACCCCAACGTGGTCGCCCTGATGGACGCCGGCCTGGCCATGAGCGCGGTCGATTTCAAGCGGCTCGAGTTCATTCGCACCGAACAATGGAAAGCTCTCAGTCCGATCCTTGAGCAGCACCACGCCCTGCTCTGCCCGACCATGGCCCTGCCGGCCAATCCGGTGGGCACCGGCGACCAGGAATACGACAGCGACGATGGCCTCTACCATGGCTATGACATGACCGAGGTCTTCAACTTCGTCAGCCAGTGTCCGGTGTACTCGGTACCGTCAGGCTTCGCCGCCGACGGCTTGCCGACGGCCCTGCAGATCGTCGGTCGCCGCTTCGACGACAACAGCGTGCTGCGCATTGGCGCCGCCCTGGAGCACCACCGCCCCTGGGCCGACAAGCGACCCAATATATAGGTGTTGTTGTCGCCCTAGCCGGCCATCACGCCGATTAGCAGGATCGCGAGCAGGGCCGCCATAATCAGCAGCACGGCGGTGCCGATAATCCGGCCGAGAATGCTCGGGCGGGGCGAGTCGTCAAGGTTGAGTCGGGATTTGCTACGCTTGTCGCGACCGGCAATGAAGACGAAGTACCAATGCAACAGCGGCAGGGTGCCGCGCATATCAACCGGGTGGCCATCCCAGCGCTCACCGCCAAAGACGGTTTTGATAGCGGCTAGCTGCGCGGTCGAAAAGCTCGCCGCCACATCACGGGGAATGCGCGCGTTGAAAGCGCGCTCGAATCGGTCATGAAATTCGTCGTCGGCCATGGCAGCGGGTCCGTTGGCAATGTAATTCGAGGCCTATTATCAAGGGACAAGCCAATTGTGGCAATACTGGCGCCGGGACAAGAGATTGCCCTCGTATGGCCCCGTTGTGGCCCGATTGCCGTGGTCTCATAACAATCAAAGACAGGGAGGACCAGAGGGAGACAACTGGCCCCGCTCCCATCGGCGGGGCCCTTTTTCAGGTCGCCAAACCCAAAGGGGGCGCCCGCCATGCGGACGCCCCCAGGGTTTCGAGGCGACTAACTTAGGCTCTAGCGCCTTACGCCGCCTTTTTGTCCTCGATCACGGCCGGGCCGGCGCCGGACCCGACGGCGACCTTGCGCGGTCGCTTGGCCTCGGGAACCTCGCGCACAAGGCTGATTTCGAGGATACCGTTGACCAGCCGGGCATCACGAACGGTGACATGATCGGCCAGGCTGAAGCGCCGCTGGAAGGCACGGTTGGCGATACCGCGGTAGAGGTAGTGGCTACTGTCGCCATTTGCGTCGGCGTGCTTGCCCTCGACCACCAACAGGTTCTCCTGCTGGGTCACATCGATATCGGCCTCACTGAAGCCGGCCACCGCCATGGTGATGCGGTAGTCGTCCTCGCCGGTTTTCTCGATGTTGTAGGGCGGGTAGGCCGCCTGAGCGTCGCCGCGCAGCGCGGTATCGAACAGCTCGGACCAGCGGTCGAACCCGATCGAAGAGCGGAATAGAGGGGAAAGGTCATAGTTACGCATATCAATATCCTCCTTAAGAAGCGATATTTCGGTGTTGGATCAGCGGTTTCCCGAGCATCGGCAAAACCGCGACTGACGCCATTCGTGGCCGCCATACAGTAAAGACATAAGATCAATTCCGCCCGGTTCAAGGGCGCCCCATAGCCGCCAAACGTGACCCGTCAGTGCAGCACGAGCTGGTGCCCGACGAAGCGGTAATCGGTTGCGTCGAACAGCCGTGCATGGCCGATGCGCACCGAATGGAGCTTGCCGTCCAGGGACTGTTCCCAGAACTCAAGGAACCGGGTCAGCACGGGAAATTCAGGGTCAATGTCGTAGGTCTGCCAGGTAAAGCTTTGCAGCAGACTGGGGTGATCGGGCAGGTGATAGAGAATTTCCGCCGTGGTGAGACGGTAGCCTTCGATCCGGCGTTCGAGTTCGGTCATAGCCAACCTCGCTTGTTGTTCGGTTGTCTCCACCTGTCTCGACTATGTCCCAGCCGACTCCAGCATTCAATAATTTCGTTAATTATTTCTGAATGTTAGCACTAATCCCGGCAGAGTGCTGCTTAATCTACGGCCTCGATCATATCCTCGAGACGCTCCACGTCGAGAATTCGCAGGGCCTTGTCGGCGCGCTCGGGAATGTACACCCGGGCCAGATTGCTGAGCACCCGCGACACGGTCTCGCGGGTGGTGCTGGCCCGCGCGGCAATATCGCTGTGGGTCGGGATTGGCGAGATCAACGCCGTATTGTCCTCGTTTTCGTCGGGCGTGGACATGCGCAGAATTTCCGTATGAACCCGATTGATGGCGCTCAGGGTGGTAAGATCCATGATGCGCTCGTCACCGGCGCGAACCATGGCCGACAATCGTTGCAGCACGTCGATGGCGATATGGGGATAGTCGAGCAGCATGTTCTTGAACGCATCGGCGGAGATGCTGGCCAGGGTGGCGTCCGCGACCGCCACGACGGTTGCCGAGCGCGGCCGCCCGTCAATCGCCGAAAGCTCGCCGATAT
>JAYGEF010000210.1:0-2481 GCA_046582535.1 Alphaproteobacteria bacterium | reverse complement strand
CAGAACACCCAGCGGCTGCCCGCATCATCCATAATCCAGCCAAACATCAGCGGCGCGACGACGCCGCCCACATCGAGGCCGACGGAGACGAATGCGAAAACCTTGCCGGTGGAGCCCTTGGGCGTCACCGAGCGAACGATGAGATCGCGCGACGGCGCCACCGTGCCGCTGGCGAACCCGGCCATGGCGATGATCGCAGTGAGGCCGGCAATCGGCAATGCGGATGCCCCGATCACCGCGATCAGGGTCGCCGAAATCGCCAGGCCGGTGGCGGCGACGAGACTGTGGCGCTGGGTCCGGTCGGCGATGATACCGCCGGCCAGTACGCCGAGCGCGCTGCCCGTGAACATGGCGGTGAGAGTCAGGTTGGCCGCCGACAGGCTGATGCCGCGATCCTTGACGAACGCCGATACCATGAAGGCTTCGATCCCCAGCAGGGCCATGGCGATGAGCACGAAGAACAGGAAACAGGTCAGGATCGGCCATTGCATGAGCAATCGCAGCCCGCTTGCCCCACCGTCTCGGGCCACTTCGTCATCGGGCGCCCTGGCCTGACGCAGCACATCGCGGTTGATGAAAACCACCACCGCCATGACCAGCCCGACAAGGCCGACAGCGACCAATCCGGTACGCCAGCCGAACGTGGCGGCCAGGGCTGCCATGAGCAGTGGCGCCACGGCCCAGCCCGCATGGCCGGCGAAGGTATGGACACTGAAGGCCCGGCCCAACCACTCATAGCGCACCGCCGCCGACAACAGCGTGTAGTCGGCCGGGTGAAATACGCTGTTGCCGATGCCGCCGAGAACGACCAACGCCAACAGCATGCCGTAGGTCGAGGAAAACCCCATAAGCAGGGTCGCCGCCGCCGCGATGGCGAGCCCGGCGACCAGCAGCATGACCGGGCCATAGCGGTCGACCAGAAATCCGACCGGTAACAGGGCCAGGCCTGAAGCCAGGCTGCCGGCGCTGACCAGCAGGCCGAGGGAGGTATAACTGACCCCGAACTCGACCTTGAGCAACGGGAACAGCGGCGGCAGAACCAGGGTGTAGAAATGACTGAAGAAATGTCCGCCGCTGACCAGCCCGACGATCTTGACCTGGCGACTACGTGTCATCCGGGCGACGGCATCGTCACCCGGTGGTGATGCGGTGGTCATGGCGTCAGCCCGTCAGCTCGGGATTGGGTATCTTGCCACGGTAGGCTTTGCGGTACTCGTAGGCTTCCGTAATCATGTTATTGGTCCACCAACCGGATCGGGTCGGCGGATAGCGCGGCGGATTGTCGGGCCCACAGCATTCCGCCAAAGGCGCGACAATCGTGTCGTAGTTGGCGCCGAAAAAGAACGGCATGGAATAGCGCTCGTGCGTTGTGCTGTTGATCACCCGGTGCGGCGTCGAGACGAACTGATCGTTGGACCAGCGCATCATCATGTCGCCGACGTTGATGATGAAAGTGCCGGGAATGGGCGTCGCCTCGACCCAATCGCCATCGCGGTTGCCGACCTGGAGGCCGCCCACGTCGTCCTGCCAAAGAATAGTGAAACACTCATAGTCGGTATGAGCGCCGATGCCGATGCGGTCGGCGGTCACCGGCCCCTCGCGGGTCGGATAATAGATCAGCCGCAGTTGCCCCATGGGTTTGTCGATCTTGTCTTCGAAGAAATCCTCCTCGATACCCAAAGCCAGGGCGAAGCCCTTGAACAGCACGTGCCCGAGATCGAGAATCCGTTCGAAGTAGCCGTACATGGCGGGCTGGAAACCCGGTAACTGGTCAGGCCAGAAATTGGGCCCCATCATGATATTGTCGTCGCCGCAAATCGGATCGTCCGCGGGCAATTCGAGCGAGAGTTCGAAGCCTTCCTGAATGTCGGGCCGCGCCGTCGGATCGGCGTAGAGCCCACCCGGGGGCACATAGCCACGATGGCGCTGGAGCCGGTTGATATCCAGTTTCATCTTGTCTTCGAGCGGCAGGGCAAAATACGCGGCCATGGCGTCGCGGGCGCCAGCCACCGCCGCCTCGGGAACGCGATGATTCCGGATATAGAAAAACCCGATGTTGCGACAGGCTTCGCCTACCACGTCGGCCACCCGTTGGCGGTCCACCACCTGATCACTGAACAGCCCTTCGATATCGATGACCGGAATATCCTCGAACGCCAGGCGCTTGGCGCCCAGCGTACCGGTTCCGTTGCCGCTCATTGCTTGTCTCCTCCTTACCTGACCGATAGGCCCGGCCGATTGAAAGCGACGATAGCATGGCCGCAGGAGCAAACAAAATTCCGTGGCCATGAAGCGCAATTCAGGCAATCCTCAATTCAGGATCAAGGAGGAGGGAAAATCGCCATGCGCCTGCTGATTGCCATGATGAAGCACGAGACCAACACGTTCTCGCCGGTGCCGACACCGCTCGGCCGTTTCGTCCGGGGCAGCACCACCCTTCCCACCAGCGGCGACGCCTATGACGCCTTCAAGGGTACGGGC
>JAYGEF010000209.1:0-5685 GCA_046582535.1 Alphaproteobacteria bacterium | reverse complement strand
AGGTGCCGTGGGCGTTGATGTAATCGATATCCTCGGGATTGAGCCCGGCACCGCGCAGCGCCGCGCGCATGGAGCGGAACCCGCCGTTGCCATCCTCGGCCGGCGCGGTGATATGATGGGCATCGCCCGACAACCCATAGCCGACCAATTCGGCATAGATGTGAGCGCCGCGCTTCTTGGCGTGTTCGAGTTCCTCGAGAACCACGATACCGGAGCCTTCGCCCATGACAAAACCATCACGGTCCTGATCCCACGGCCGCGACGCCCGCTCCGGCGTGTCGTTGTAACCGGTCGACAGCGCCCGCGCGGCGGCGAACCCGGCCATGCCGAGGCGGCAAACCGCGGCCTCGGCGCCACCGGCGACCATAACGTCGGCGTCACCGTGCTGGATCAGCCGGCCGGCATCACCGATGGCATGAGCCCCGGTCGAACAGGCCGTCACCACCGCGTGGTTGGGGCCCTTGAAGCCGTATCGGATCTGCACATGCCCCGATGCCAGATTGATCAGCGCCGACGGAATGAAATGCGGACTGAGGCGGCGCGGGCCGCGTTCCTCAAGCAGCAACGCGCCGTTGGCGATGGCTTCAAGACCACCGATACCCGAACCGATCATCACACCGGTGCGTTCGAGCGATTCCTCGTCGTCGGGCGTCCAGCCGGCATCCTCGACGGCACTACAGGCCCCGGCGGTAGCGTAGAGGATAAACCGGTCAATTTTGCGCTGGTCCTTGGGTTGGACCCAAAGATCGGCGTCAAAGGCATCTTTGTGGTCGCCCGTGGGTATTTGCGCCGCCACCCGGCAGGCAATGTCGGAGACGTCAAAATTATCGATCAGCCCGACACCGGACTCGCCGGCAATCAGCCGATCCCATGTCGGTCCCACACCGCTGGCAAGCGGAGAAACCATACCCATGCCAGTGACTACTATTCGCCTCATGGCGCTACGTCTGTTGGTTATCCGAAGGGGCTAAATCGTACCCCCAGGTTCTTGCGAACCCTAGGTACTTTCCGCGATGTAATCGATCGCGTCCTTGACCGTGATGATCTTCTCGGCCGCATCGTCCGGGATTTCGCAGCCGAACTCCTCCTCGAACGCCATAACCAATTCGACGGTATCAAGGCTGTCGGCCCCGAGGTCGTCGATGAAACCGGCGGTGTCGGTAACCTTGGCTTCGTCCACCCCAAGGTGCTCGACGACGATTTTCTTTACACGATCTCCGATGTCGCTCATTGCGGCTTTCCTCTGTCTCCGAATTTAAATCTATTTTTCAGCTATCGGGCGCGAAGGCAAGACTATAAATTATATCCCGGCACGCTCATCTCGTCTGTCGCTCCATCCGCTGAAACGCGAGGCTTGGTAACATACTTTACCGACCATGGCACGGCTTTATATCATCGCCATTCCACCATTGACGTGAAGCGTGTGGCCGGTGACGTAGGCGGCTTCATTACTGGCGAGAAACACCGCGCTTGACGCCACTTCGTCGGGCGTTCCGGGACGCCCTAAGGGAATGCGCGAAGCCATGGCGTCGCGGGCGGCGTCAGGCAACGCTTCGGTCATGGCGGTTTCAATCATTCCCGGCGCGATGCAGTTGGCGGTGATACCCCGGATGGCGACTTCGGCGGCCAGCGCCTTGGTCATGCCCACCGTGCCGGCTTTGGCCGCCGCATAGTTGACCTGGCCGGGATTGCCGGTGGTGCCGACCACCGAGGTAATGCTGATGATTCGCCCCCACCGTTGCTTCATCATACCGCGCAAGGCCGAGCGGACAATACGGAACCCGGCGGTAAGGTTGATATTGATTACCGCGCCCCAATCGTCATCGCTCATGCGCATGGCCAGTCCATCGCGGGTAATACCGGCATTGTTGACGACGATGTCGAGGCCGCCCATGGCCGACTCGGCGTCCTTGGCCAGGGCCGCCACCGCGTCGTCATCGCCAAGATCGCAGGGCGTCACAAAGGCGGCCTCGCCGAGATCAGCGGCCAGCGCTTCAAGCGCCTCGCGCCGGGTGCCGGACAGCGCCACCGCCGCGCCATGACTATGAAGCGCTCGGGCGATCGATCCGCCGATGCCGCCCGAGGCACCGGTTACCAGCGCCCGTTTCCCTGCCAGATCAAACATTCCTGTCTCCCTTTATTCCTAAAGTGCCGCCAGCAATGCCGCGACGTCTTCGGGCGAAGCCGTGGCCAGCGCGTTGAGATCACGATCGATGCGCCGGACCAGGCCGGTCAGCACTTTTCCGGCGCCCAGTTCGACCACCGTATCGACGCCATTATCGCGCATATACAACATGCTCTCGCGCCACCGCACCATACCGGTGACCTGGGCCACCAGCAGACTGCGAATCTCGTCAGGCGCGGTTACCACCTGGGCGGTGACGTTCGATACCAAGGGCACCGACGGCGCCCGGATTTCAGTCGCGGCCAGGGCCTCGGCCATGGCGTCGGCGACCGGCGCCATGAGAGCGCAGTGGAACGGCGCACTGACCGGCAACTCAATACAGCGTCGCGCCCCATGGTCGGGGGCGATGGCAATGGCGCGGGCAACGGCCTCCTTGCTGCCGCTCAACACCACCTGGCCGGGCGCGTTGTCGTTGGCGGTCGAACAAACCCCATCACCGGCGGCTTCCGCGGCCAACGCTTCGGCGGCCTCCAGGTCGAGACCAAGCATGGCCGCCATGGCACCCTCACCCACCGGTACAGCCTGTTGCATGGACTGGCCACGGCGGCGCAGAAGCCGCGCCGTATCGGCGAGGTCCAGGCTGCCGACGGCGGTCAGCGCCGAATACTCACCCAGGGAATGGCCGGCGACGAAGGCGCATTTATCGCTCAAGGAAAAGCCGCCTTCGGCCTCCAGGGTCCGCGCCGTGGCGATCGACACCGCCATGAGCGCGGGCTGGGCATTTTCGGTCAAAACCAGCTTGTCCTCGGGCCCCTCGAACATGAGCCGGGACAACGGCTCGCCAAGAGCATCATCGACTTCCTCGAAGACCGCGCGGGCGGCCGGGTATGTCGCGGCCAGAGCCTGACCCATGCCAACCTGTTGCGAGCCTTGACCAGGAAACACGAAACCGTGGGTCATATGGTTGAATTCCTTGATTAAAATATTTTGCCGCGGACGTTAGTGATAGTGTCATATCATCGCCTGTCAAGCACGCTTGCGCCGCAAACGAAATCGGGTATAGTGCGGCGCTCAAATCCTCCTGGCCGGTTCGCCGGCTTCGTTCGTGACGCGGTCATTTTGAACCATTTGGCTGACGACGGACACCTCTATAGCCATAGGGAGTACAGACCTAATGCCGCTCTATGAGAGCACGTTTATCGCACGCCATGATATGTCGACCCAGCAGGTCGAAGGACTGGCGGAAACATTCAGTACCATCATCACCGACAACGGCGGTAACGTCACCAAGACTGAGTCTTGGGGACTGAAGACCCTTGCCTATCGCGTCAAGAAGAACCGCAAGGGACATTTCATCTTCTTCAACATCGATGCGCCGCCGTCGGCATTGCAGGAATACGAGCGCAACTTGCGTCTCGACGAAGACATCCTGCGCTACCTCACAGTGCGGGTCGATGAACTCGACCCGGAGCCTTCGATCATGATGCAGGCCCGCGCCTCGCGCGATGATCGCGGCCACGGCCGCGGCCCTCGTGATGACCGGCCCCGGGACGGCGGTGAAAAACCTGCCGACAAAGAGGCTAAAACCGCGGACGCCGCCAAATCAGCGGACGCCGAGGCTAAGCCCGCGGAATCATCCGCCGCACAGGCTCCGACACCGGCCAAGGGAGATGACTCATGAGCGATACGACCCAAGGCGGCACTGGTCCCGCGGCGTCAACTGGCGGCGGCGACGACGGCGACAAAACCCGCCGGCCCTTCTTCCGGCGGCGCAAGACCTGCCCGTTCTCCGGTGCCAATTCGCCGAAGATCGACTACAAGGACGTCAAGCTGCTGCAACGTTACCTGTCCGAGCGGGGCAAGATTGTCCCCAGCCGCATCACCGCGGTATCGGCCAAGAAACAGCGCGAGCTGGCGCGGGCGATCAAGCGGGCGCGTAATCTGGCGCTGCTTCCCTTCGTCATTCAATAGATTGGCGTAGGGCCGGCACAAAGGCCGGTTCGCTGGATGTCTAAATCCCTGACCATCGCTGTCCTGGCGGGTATCGCCAGTGGGGCATTTTTTATCGCACCGATGTTTGGATCGATTCTCGGAATGCTGTTGATCAACGTCACACATTTGCCCTTGCTCCTGGTCGGACTCGGGCTCGGCACCGCGGCCACGAGCGTGTCCGTGGCGGCTGGTGGTGTGTTGGTTGGCGCGGCGGCGGGGTTCGGTCCGCTGGTATCGTTTGCGGTGGTGTTCGGAATTCCAGTCATCCTAGTGACACGTCAGACCCTGTTGTCACGCGCCATCGACGGGAGTGCCACAGAGTGGTATCCGCCGGGCCGGGTGCTCAGCCTGCTGGTCGGCTACGGCAGTATCACGTTCCTTGTCGTATACATGACCATGGCGGGCCGCGAGACCGGCCTTGTGGGCGAGATGGAGATCACCCTGAGCCAGATTTTCGCCATGATGGCGCCCCAACTTGGCGATGAGCAGCGCCAGATAGCGGCGAGCCAATGGGCGCCCATGCTGCCGGCGGCCCTGGTTTCTTCGTGGCTGGTAACACTCGCCATAAACAGTGCCATCGCACAACGGATTCTCGTTCGAATGGGCGCCAATCGGCGTCCCTCGTTGGACCTCGGGCAGATCGAAATGCCCATGGCCTTTTCCTATGCTATTCTGGCAAGTGGCGCCTTGTGGTTGTTCGCCGATGGTCAGGCCGGCTTTATCGGCCAGACTCTGACGATCATCTTTGCCATGGCGTATCTGTTCTTGGGTCTGGCGGTGATCCATCATGTGTCGCGACCCTGGCCCGGGCGTTCGTTTGCCCTGACATTTTTCTACATGCTTTTGTTGTTCCTTCTCGGATTGCCGGGCTTCGCCCTGGTAGCCGGGTTGGGACTCGCGGATCAATTAATCGGGATACGGCAACGGTTCAAGACCGCCGCGCCCGATAAGGAGGACGACTGATGCAAGTAATCTTGCTTGAGCGTATCGAGAAGTTAGGCCAATTGGGCGAAGAGGTGACGGTAAAGCCCGGCTACGCACGCAACTACCTGTTACCCCAGGGCAAGGCTCTGCGGGCCAACAAGGTCAACAAGAGCCGCTTCGAAACCGAGCGGGTCGAGCTCGAGGCGAACAACCTCGAGCGCCGCGGTGAGGCTGAAAAGGCCGCTGAGGCCTTGGTCGACTTCACCTGTGTTTTGTTGCGCCAGGCCAGCGACAGCGCGCAGCTGTATGGCTCGGTGACGGCCCGCGATATCGCCGATGCATCGACGGACGGCAGCGTCAAAATTGACCGCCAGCAGGTCCAGCTTGACCGGCCCATCAAGACCCTCGGTATCCATCCGATCCGCGTCGCCCTTCACCCGGAGGTCATCGTCGCCATCAAGGTAAACGTGGCGCGCACCGCCGAGGAAGCCGAGGCCCAGGAATTGGCCCTGTTGCGGCCCCAGGCGGCAACCCCGGGAGCCGATACGGACGCGGCAGACGATGACGCTGAAGCGCCCTCAGTCGAGGAAACCTTCAAGCAGCCCGAAACCGTCGAACTCAGTGATGACGACGGCGACGAGGAC
>JAYGEF010000023.1:0-7988 GCA_046582535.1 Alphaproteobacteria bacterium | reverse complement strand
CGTTTACAGCCTTGATCGTGCCGTTGAGGCGGTTGTTCTCGCCGATAAACTGGGCGACGAACGAGTTTTCGGGTTTCTCGTATAACACCTCGGGCGTCGCCAGCTGCTGCACCGCGCCGTCGTCGAACACGACGATGCGGTCCGACATGGTCAGGGCTTCCGACTGGTCGTGGGTGACGTAGACAAAGGTGACGCCGATATGTTCGTGAATATGTTTGAGTTCAAGCTGCATCTTCTCGCGGAGTTGCTTGTCGAGGGCGCCCAGGGGTTCGTCCATGAGCACCAGCTTGGGCTGGTAGACCAGAGCCCGGGACACGGCCACGCGCTGCTGCTGGCCACCGGAAAGCTGACCCGGGCGGCGGCGCTCAAAGCCGCCGAGCTGGACCATGTCGAGAGCCGCGGCAATGCGGTCGCTCATCTCGGCTTCCGGCATCTTGCGCGCCTTCAGCGGGAAGGCCAGGTTCTCGTACACCGTCATATGAGGGAACAAGGCGTAGTTCTGAAACACCATGCCGATGTCGCGCTTGTGCGGCGGCACGTTGCGCAATGACTGACCGGCCAACTCGACGGTCCCGTGGGTCGCGGTCTCGAACCCGGCGAGCATCAACAGCGTCGTCGTCTTGCCGGAGCCAGATGGGCCAAGCAGTGTCAGGAACTCACCGTTCTTGATTTCGAGGTTGAGGTTTTTGACGACCAGCGTCTCACCATCAAACGTCTTCTGAACGTCCTTGAACCGGACCAGTATGTCGTCTTGCTCGGACATGGCGTACCGAATTCCCCACTTCTTGTTTTTCCGCGGCCGAGAACTCTCCGGCCGGCACTCCCTCGAACCAGCGCACATGTTACATCGCGTGCCAACGCCGCTTCAATACTTTACGGCGAATAGTCCCCCGTTGGGCAACACCGTCTACCCGGCTCAGATTCAACGGTGATTTGCGCCAGAGTCAACCGCCAATTCGTTAACCATAACGGCGCTGGGCGTGAATCGGGCCGTTTTTATGGTATCTGGCGCAGGTTTTGACGTCTTCAAATTAAATTACCCCTCGTTGTTCCCTGGTGTCGCCTTGGCGCCGTGGCTCAGGCGACGGCGATACCCTGTCTGGTAAGATCGTCGAGAATGTTGTCCAAAGTAAGACCTATGCGGTCGAACATCTCGTCGATTTCGTCTTCCTTGATAATCAGTGGCGGGCACAGCGCCAATGCATCGCCCGGCAGGGCGCGGGTGATGAGGCCGTTTTCGGCGGCGTAGGCCATGGCCATGGCGCCGACCTTCAGGCCGGGATCAAAGTAGGTCTTGGCCGCCTTGTCCTGGCTCATCTGAACCGCGCCGATCAGGCCGACGCCTCGGGTTTCTCCCACCAACGGATGGTCGCCAAAGCCGTGGAGGCGCTCAAGGAAGCGCGGTGACATGGCCCGGACGTGGCCGAGGATGTCTCGCTCTTCGTAGATTTTGAGGGTTTCCAACGCCACCGCGGCGGGAACCGGATGACCCGAATAGGTGTAGCCGGTGCCGAAGTTGCCGAGGCGGGCGCTTTCCGCCTTGATGACCTGGTAAATCTCGTCCGAGATTATCGACGCGGCGATCGGCAGATAGGCCGACGACAGTGCCTTGGCCACGGTCATCATGTCGGGCTTGATGCCGAAGGTTTCACTGCCGAACATGTTGCCGGTTCGGGCGAAGCCGCAAATCACTTCGTCGGCGACCATGAGCACGTCGTATTTCTTAAGTATCGCCTGGATTTTCTCGAAATATGTCTTAGGCGGAACAAGCACGCCACCGGCGCCCATGACGGGCTCGGCGATGAAGGCGGCGACAGTCTCCGGTCCCTCGTTGAGGATCATCTGTTCGAGGCTGTCGGCCATGCGGGTGGCGAACTGTTCCTCGCTCTCGCCGTCCTCGCCATAGCGCCAGTAGTGGGGGCACTCGGTGTGCAGAATACCGGCCAACGGCAAGTCGAACGAGTTCTGCACGTAGGGCAGGCCGGTCAGGCTGGCGGCGACGACGGTAACCCCGTGATAGCCCTGGAGGCGCGAAATGATCTTCTTCTTCTCGGGGCGGCCGCGGGCGTTGTTGTAGTACCAGATCATCTTGACCTGGGTGTCGTTGGCCTCGGAGCCCGAGTTGGTGAAGAACACCTTGGACATGGGCACCGGCATCATCTCGACCAGACGTTCGGCCAGTTCAACCACCACCGGCGTCGTCTTGTGGGCGAAGTTATGATAGTAGGGCATCTCGGTCATTTGCCGGGTGGCGGCCTCGACCAAACGCGGCTCGCTGAACCCCAATGACGCACACCACAGTCCCGACAGACCCTCGATATAGCGCTTGCCGCTGTCGTCGATGACATAGATGCCGTCACCGCCCTGGATGATATGCGGTCCATTTTGCTCATGCACCTCCGCATTGGTGTAGGGGTGGAGGTGGTAGGCGATGTCCTTGGCGTGCGGTGAATTTGCACGGATGTTCATGGCGGCTTCCTTGGCATGTATGAATCTGGAGTGGGTTAGACATACGTCAACACCGATAGCAAACGCAACCAGCGCGCCCGACTCGCGGATGACGTCGTTGACTTGGGTCACAACGGCGCTATGGACGGGGCGATAGGATCATAGCGACCATGGTGGCGAGAGTTGAAAAAACCTGAACCATATCAATATGTTCAGGACAGCCTTATGGATCGCCCTCGGGTGCTGGCCGGCTTGACGAAATATTCACTCGCCGGGCTCTAACGATATGTAATGTATCGTGTTGCCTGGTAACGAGAGGTGATGCGGGCTTGTGTTTTCCCCGCGATTGACAATTAAGCGAGCGAACACGTCGCGTATGCCGAGGTCTTCGGCCCGCTCCGAAGGCTTGTCGCCCGCTGTCCATGTCACACAACCATAATTGAGTGATGGGGTGAACGAGCACCCGACCGGCAAGGTCTAACTCAACGAGACCGAAGACTTCTCCGACCGCCAGTCCTATGGCCTCCCCTTGCGCGAAATATCCGAGCGTGCAACCGGCGGCGCCAAGTCACGGAACATGGTGGTGCTGGGCTATCTCGCCGGGCTCTACGGCATGCCCCACGATGTCTTTGTCGAGACCATCGCGGAGAAGTTCCGCACCAAGCTCAAGGCGATCGTCGAAGGCAACATCGCCGCCTTCGAGTTCGGTTACGACGAGGGCACCAGCGCGTTCAAGCTCGACTTCATCGAGTTTGGCCGTCCGGCCTCGGTCGGCGCAATGTGGATATTACCTATCTGTTGTTCGACAACGGCATTTACGGCCTGACCAAGGGCCAGACGTCGCCGACCACGGTGGTTGGCTTCAAGACCAAGACGAGGCCGTTTGAAAATCGTAATCAGCCGCTCAACCCGCTGATGATGCTGTTGTCCTACGGCACCAGTTGGGTCGGCCAGGCCTATGCCGGCAACATCCATCACCTCAACGATATGATTACCGCGGCGTTGTCGCACAGGGGGTTCTCATATCTCCACATCCTGTCGCCCTGCGTGACCTTCGACAAGCCCAGGACACTGATGCGCCGGCCCTCGTCGTGTTCTATCGCGAGGACCGCCCGACGCTCGGCGACAACCTGGATGACATCACCCGCGCCGCCGGCGGCCTGGTGCCCGAGACAATCCAAGCCGCCGAGTAGGGCGCTTTATCCCAGGACGGCCTTGGTCGACTCGGCGAGGATTTCGATGCAGCGTTCGATGGTCTCGTCGCTCGACACGATCGGCGGGGCGAGCTGATAGGCATCGACGCGGCTGCGGCTGAACAGGCCGCGTTTCGCGGTTTCCGCCTGCATCCGCGCGCCGACCTTCTCGGCCGGGTCGAAGTTTTTCTTGGTGGCGCGGTCCTCGACGTATTCGATGCCCAGCATCATGCCCAGGCCACGCACCTCGCCGACATTCAGGTGATCGCCGATGGCGTCCTGCAGACCGTCGAGCAGGCGCTGGCCCTTGCGTGCCGCCTGACCGATGAAGTCCTCGCCCTCGACGATATCCATCATCGCCAGAGCCACGGCGCAGCCCACCGGATGGGCGCTGTAGGTGTAGGCATGCATCCAGGCCTGACCGCTGTCGCTCAGGACGTCGAAGACATCGTCGCTCATGCCGATGCCGCCGAGCGGGAAGTAGCCCGAGGTGATGGCCTTGGCAAACTGGATGAGGTCGGGCTTAACGCCCCAGTGCTCGAGACCGAACATGGTGCCGGTGCGCCCGAAGCCGGTGATCACTTCGTCTGACGCCATGAGCACCTCGTACTGGTCGCAGATTTCGCGGATGCGCGGGAAGTAGTCGTCCGGCGGCACGATGACGCCGCCGGCGCCCTGGACCGGCTCGGCGATGAACATGCCGAAATTGTCCGGGCCCTCGGCGAGGATCGCTTTCTCCAACTCGTTGGCCGCAGCGATGCCCGGGCTGGTGCCGTCCTTGGGCGTTTCGTAAAAATAAGGATAGTGCGAGGGAATGTGGATGAAGCCCGGCACGCGGGGCTCGAACATGGGCCAATAGACGCCCATGCCGGTGGTGCTCATGGCCGCCAGGGTGGTGCCGTGGTAGCCGTAGAGCAGCGAGATCACCTTGGTCTTGTTGGGCTTGCCCATGAGCTTCCAGTAGTGGCGGGCGAGCTTGATGTTGGAATCGGTTGATTCGCCGCCGCCGGACGTGAAGAAGAAATGGTTGATGTTGGGGTAGGTCATGGTGGCCAGGCGCTCGGCCAGTTCGATGGCGCGCGGGTTGGAACTGCCCGTGTAGCCCGACGCATAGGCCAGATCGAGCATCTGCTTGCTGGCCGCGTCGGCCAGTTCGCGGCGACCGTTGCCGGCGGTGTTGTTCCACAGGCCTGACAGACCGTCGATGTAGCGGTCGCCGTTGGCGTCGATCAGGAACTCGCCCTCGCCGCCGCTCCACACCTTGCCGCTGGTATGCCCGGCGGCAAGATGAAGCGGGTGGATGAGGTGGGCGGCGTCACGTTCGAGGAGAACGGATTGGGCATCGTTGAGCATGGCGATTGGTTCCTTATGGTGATCCAGTTTGCCGGGAACGTACTCGATACTTTCGGCTCGTGCACCTGCCTTTCGTGGTTCGGCTGTTGTCTGAGACCGTCGGTGCCGCTAGCATCGCCCTGCAGATTATAAGCGAGGAGGATGAAATGGCGCATATTCAATCGATAACAGAGGATACCCCTGCCGACGAGGCAATGGCCATTCTCGAGCGCGACGGCGCGGTCATATATGAGCGGGTGCTCGATGACGAGACCATGGGTCGAGTTCGCGCTGAACTCGACGTCTATCTCGAGCGCTCCTACAACGGCGTCGGCGAATTTTGGGGCTACAAGACCAAGCGGATCGCCGCTCTGGTGGCGAAATCCCGGACCTTCGCCGAGAACGTCGCGACCAATCCGGTGATCCTGGCGGTCATGGATAAACTCCTTGGCCCGTACTGCGAGCGCTATCACCTCCATGTCACCCAGGCGGTCAACATCGGCCCCGGTGAGTCCGAGCAAATCTTCCACCGCGATGACGGCTTGCTGCCGTTCTTCCATCCCGGGCCCCAGGCGCTGTGCAACACCATGTGGGCGCTGACCGATTTCACCGCCGAGACCGGCGCCACGCGAGTAATTCTCGGCAGCCATGTGTGGGACGATGCGCGGGTGCCCTGCGAAGACGACGAAATCGTCCAGGCGGTCATGCCGCGCGGGTCATGCCTCATCTACCTGGGCAGTGTCTGGCATGCCGGTGGTGCCAACCGGACCGACGACGAGTGGCGCGCCGGAATGATCTGCGGCTACAGCCTGGGTTGGCTGCGTCAGGAAGAAAACCAGTATCTCGCCGTGCCGCCTGAGGTCGCCAGAGACCTGCCCGAGAATGTCCAGCACCTGATCGGCTACAAAATTCACGGCGATTTCCTCGGTTGGGTCGAGGGCCAAGACCCCCACGTCGTTCTCGAAGACCGCTACAGCGAGGTCATGCCGGCGGCCCCCGAGGGCGGCGAGGCGACCGAGGAAACCGAGCTTCTCAAGTTCGCCACCATGGGTAAACCCCAATATATCCGCATAGCCTGACTACCAGCGGCGGACGACCGCGTCGGTCAGCAACTCGGTGCCGGTGTCGGTAACCAGGACGGTTTCCTCGAAGTCGCCGTAATAGCCGTCGTGGCGCACGCTGCGCTCGACGCATAGCACCATGCCGGGCACCAGCGGGGTGTGGTCATCGGGGATCAGCCAGGGCGCGTCCCAGCCCAGGCCGACCCCGTGGCCGAAGCCGAGAAAACTTCCCTCCAACTCGAAACCGCGCGCCTCCAGGGCTTGGCGACCGGCGAGAGCCACATCCGACGCCTTGGCGCCTGGTACGATGGCGGCGATGCCGGCCTGGACTGCGGCGATGGGCGCTTCGTAGGCTTCGATCTGTTGCGCCGTCGGGTCGCCGATGGACACCGAGCGGGCATGGTCGAAATAGTAGCCGCCGACAACGCCCGACAGGCCGACGTGAAACCACTGGCCGTCGGATAGGGGCTCTTCGGCGCCGTAGGTGGGAAAGGCGCCGCCCACGGAGGCGGCATTGGCGCCGCCCCGGCCCGAACTCATGAACGAGTTGTAGAGCATGCCGCCGGCGGGAACCAACGAGCTAAGCCCGGCGGCCATGACGTCGCCATGAGTTTTGCCGGGCCGGGCCGCCTCGATCATGGCGTCGGTGGCGCGCGAACCAACGGCGGAGGCGTGGCGCAGCAATTCAATCTCGCCCGGCGATTTGACCATACGCAGGGTCTCAAGGATTTCGCCGGCGTCGCTCAGGTTGAGATCGGGCAGTTCACGGGCGATGGCTTGGTGGGTGCCCCAGGTCAACACGTCGGCGCCGACAATACCGACGTCGCCCGCGGCCATGTCCCGGGCCTTGAGTTCGGCGACCAGCGCCTCGATCATATCGTTGGCGACTACGATATCGTCGATCGGTACATGCCAGTCTTCCTTGACCCCGGTGTCGGCGACCAGCACTTCGTCGCCATCCACCGGCAACAGAACGAAAGCGTGGGCCCGTGCCGTCCAGTCCGGCGCCCGGTCTGGAATATAGGGGAAGGCGGTATAGAAGTTGGTGAGATACATGACATCGCCGTAACGGTCGGTGGTGCCGCCGCCCCGCGAACACACCAGCAGGCCTTTAAGGCCCCGCTCGCGGGCCTGCTCCGTCGCCTTGGCTCGCCGCTCGCCAAACTCGGCCGCTGATATTTCTATCGCCATGATCGTTCCTCCTGCTTTACGCGAATTCTCCGTTACTCAGCGTTAGTTTACGGTGCCTCGCTGCCGAATGTCGTAATCTTTATTCGTGGCATTCCCATGAAGTCCACAGGTTATCCCGAGTTCTATCCCCATGAATCTGCGGACAAATGAGTATTTCCCGTTGATCGTGCACGAGGTCTGAGGCAACCTTTCGCCGCCTGGAGGACAGGGGGGAACAAAAATGCCTGAAGAAAAAATCGACTTCGACCGGACGCTTCATGACCACGAGGATCGACGTATGGTTATAGAACGTCTGAACCGTGAAGAGGCAGATGGGCAAACCTCGCCGAAAGATCCTTGCACCCCATCACAGTCCCCAAAAAACGGCGACTAAACCACCGAAATCTCAATCTCTCCGATGCCGTCGATGCCGCCGGTGAGCACATTACCCGCTCGAACCGGACCAACACCGGCCGGCGTGCCGGTGAACATGAGGTCGCCGGGGCGGAGTTCGTACAGCCCGCTGAGATGGGCCAGGGCGTCGGGCACACTCCAGATTTGTTGGTCTATATTGCCGTCCTGGCGGACTTCGCCATTGACGGCGATCCAGATTCTGGCGCTTTGCGGATGGCCGATCCGGGCCACCGGCACGACGGCGCTGCACGGCGCCGAGTGATCGAACGCCTTGCCGATCTCCCACGGGCGGCGCATCTCCTTGGCTTTGGCCTGCTGATCGCGCCGCGTCATGTCGATACCGACGCCATAGCCGAACACGTGATCGAGC
>JAYGEF010000016.1:0-10048 GCA_046582535.1 Alphaproteobacteria bacterium | reverse complement strand
TTTGAGCTGCGGCCCGCTCAAGGTGGCGGCCCCCTGGTGCTCGACGGCGAGGCGTTGAAACTAATTTCCGTGGCCCTGGACGGCGAGGTTCTGGGACCGGACGACTACGCGCTGACTGCCGAGACTCTGACGATCCCGTCGCCGCCGGCCGCCTTCGTGCTGGAAATCGAAACCGAGATCAGGCCGCGGGAGAATACCAAGCTCGACGGCCTCTACGTTTCCAGCGACGTCTATTGCACCCAGTGCGAGGCGGAAGGATTCCGCCGCATCACGTTCTTCCCCGACCGGCCCGACGTGATGACCGTCTACACCACCACCATCCGGGCCGACAAAGCGGCCTGTCCGGTGCTGCTGTCCAACGGCAATCTGGCGGCCGAGGAGGACCTGGGCGGTGGCCGCCATCTGGCGACCTGGCACGACCCGTTCCCCAAGCCGTCTTATCTGTTCGCCCTGGTGGCCGGTGACCTGGCCTGCCTCAAAGACAGCTACACCACCGGTTCGGGCCGCCATGTGGATCTGCGTATCTTCGTCGAACACGGCAAGGCGGAGCGTTGTGCCTATGCCATGGATTCCCTCAAACGCGCCATGCGCTGGGACGAGGAGCGCTTCGGCCTGGAATACGACCTGGACCTGTTCAACATCGTCGCGGTTAGCGATTTCAACATTGGCGCCATGGAGAACAAGAGCCTCAACATCTTCAACGACCAATACATCCTGGCCGACCCGGAGACCGCCACGGATACGGACTACGCCAATATTGAAGCCATCGTCGCCCACGAGTATTTCCACAACTGGACCGGCAACCGGGTGACCTGCCGCGATTGGTTCCAGCTCAGCCTCAAGGAAGGGCTGACCGTGTTCCGCGACCAGGAGTTCTCGTCGGACATGCGCTCGCGGCCGGTCAAGCGCATCGCCGATGTGCGGCTGCTTCGGGCCCACCAGTTCCCCGAGGACGGCGGACCCCTGGCCCATCCGGTGCGCCCGGCGGCCTATATCGAGATCAACAACTTCTACACCACCACGGTCTACGAGAAGGGCGCCGAGGTCATTCGCATGATCCACACCCTGCTCGGCGAGGACGGCTTCCAGAAGGGCATGAAGCTGTATTTTGAGCGCCATGACGGTGCCGCCGTGACCTGTGACGATTTCGTCGCGGCCATGGCCGATGCCAACGGCGCCGATCTGAGCCAGTTCAAGCTGTGGTACAGCCAGGCGGGGACTCCGGAAATCGAGGTCGAGAGCCGCTACGACGCCGACGCCAGGGTGTTCGAGTTGACCCTGTCCCAGCATTGTCCGGATACGCCGGGGCAGAAGGACAAGGCGCCCATGCATATCCCCCTCGGCATCGGCCTGCTCGACGGCGACGGCCGCGACATGGCGCCGGGCGGTCTGGCGGGTGACGTGATTGAACTCACCGAGGCGCGCCAGACGTTCCGGTTTGCCTCCATCGACGAGCCGCGCGCGGTGTCTCTCAATCGCGGCTTTTCGGCGCCGATCAAGATCGACCAGTCCGCGCCGGCGGATAGCCGAGCCTTTCTCATGATCCATGACTCGGACCCGTTCAGCCGATGGGAGGCGGGTCAGCAATACGCCAGCGACCTGCTCATGGCCGGGGTCGAGGCAATCCAGGCTGGGCAGGCGCCGGAATTTGACGATCATTTCGTCGATGCTCTTGGTCAAACCCTGGCCGATGACAGCCTGGAGAACGCCTTCACGGCCCTGGCGGTCACCTTGCCGGGCGAGGGCTATATCGCCGAACGCATGGCGGTAATTGATGCCAAGGCCATCCATCAGTCGCGCGAGGCCCTGCGCCGGGCGGTCGCGGAGCGCCTGAGCGAGCCGCTGGTCGCCGCCTATCACGGCAATCAGAGCAATCAGCCCTATAGCCCCGAGGCCGGTGAGGCGGGACGTCGGGCGCTCAAGAACGCGGCCCTGTCGTTTCTCGCCAGCCTCGACGACCCGGCCATGACCGATCTGGTCTCAAGCCAGTACCGCGGCGCCGACAACATGACCGACCGGGCCGCCGCGATCCGTGAGCTGATCGACATGGACGGGCCGGAGCGGACGGCGGCGCTGGATGATTTCTACGACCGCTTCGCCGACGATCCGCTGGTCATCGCCAAGTGGATGACCTTGCAGGCGATCTCATCCCTGCCCGATACCCTGGAGCGGGTTACCGCGTTGCTCGATCATTTGGCCTTCAGCATTACCAATCCCAACAAGGTTCACGCCCTGGTCGGCGCCTTCGCCAACGGCAACCCGCTGCGCTTCCACGCCGCCGACGGATCGGGCTACGAATTCCTCGCCGACCGGGTGCTCGAACTCGATGCCATCAACCCGCAGGTCGGCGCCCGCCTGCTGGCGCCCCTGGTCCGCTGGCGGCGCTACGACGAGGGCCGCCAGGGCCATATGAAAGGTCAGTTGGAGCGGATGCTGGCCAAGGATGGTATTTCACGTGATATCTACGAAATAGCGTATAAATCTCTAAAATAAACGCTAAACCATTACCAACTCGCGCTTGAATGGCACATCGCCCACGGGCGGGCCGTCGAGTTCGCGGGCGTAGCGGTGGCCGCTCCATACGGCGGCGGCGATGAGCCCCGGGCCATAGGCGTCGCCGATGCGCTTGACCGACTTGATGCCGGCGTCGGCGAGCTTGGTAGGATCGGCCTTGAGATCATAAAACAGTCCGTCGTTGGGCTGGCGCGAGGTCACCATGACCAGGGTGGCGCAGGGTAGTTGGCGGGTCTCGCCGGAATAGCCGTTGGCGATCTCGATGCTGTCACCATCGATCGTTATAATGCTGTGGCTGGTGATGATCTCGACGCCGATTTCCATGAGATGGGCCTGGATGAATTCCTGCTCCAGGGTGTGTTCCGTCCAGGCCGAGACGATGGCCGCCGGGGTCACCAGGGTGACCGTGAGGCCGTCGGCTACCAGCTTCTCGGCCATGGCGCCGCCGAGCATATAGTGGTCGTCGTCATAGACCACCACCGGAGAGGTCGCCACCGCGCCGGCGAACACGTCGTTGGGGGTGATCACATGGGCCTGGTCCCAGCCCGGGACCGGCGTGGTGGTGTGGGCCCGGCCCAGGCCGTCCTTGCGCCAGTGAGAGCCGGTCGCCACGGCCACATGGTTGTAGCCGGCCTCGGACACGGTTTCCGCCGTCATATGGCTTTCGCGGAAGACCTCGACGGTGTCATGGAGCTTGTCGATCTGATAGGCGCGGTAGTCGCGCACCCGGGCCCATTCGGCGAAGCCGGGCAGGGATGATTCATCGGTCACCCGGCCGCCGACCTCGCGCCGGGCTTCGGCCAGTCCGACCCGGTAGCCGCGCCGCCCCAGGGCCAGGGCGGTTTCGAGACCGGCCGGCCCGGCGCCGACCACCAGCACGGAATCCTCCGAGCCCTTGGCCGCGATGATCTCCGGGTGCCAGCCGCGACGCCATTCCTCGCCGATGGTCGGGTTTTGCGTGCAGCGCATGGGGGCGTGGACGTTCTGGCCGGTGACGCAGATATTGCAGCCGATGCACTCGCGAATGTCATCGAGCCGGCCCTCGTCGATCTTTTGCGGGATGAACGGGTCGGCGATGGACGGCCGGGCGGCGCCGACGAAGTCGGTGATGCCGCGGGTCACCTGGGACAGCATGGTGTCCGGCGAGGTGAAGCGCCCGACCGTCACCACGGGCTTCTTGACCATGCCCTTGACGAAGCGGATGTAGTCCTCCTGGAACGACTCCTTGGCAAAGCGCGAGGTCGCCGAGTCATGCTCCCAGCCGCTGACGTTGACGTCCCACAAGTCGGGCAGGTCGGCCAGGGCCTCGATCACCTTGGTGCCTTCGTCCTCCCAGGTAATGCCGTCGGGGCCGAGCATTTCGTCGGTGGCGAAGCGTAGCGCCACGGCCATGCTGTCGCCGACCGCGTCCCTGGTGTCTTCCAGCAGTTCGCGCAGCAGGCGCATGCGGTTTTCCAGACTGCCGCCGTATTCGTCGGTGCGGCGGTTGTGGCGCCGGGTCAGAAAGTCCATGGGCATGGCGATGTCGTGGCCGCAATAGACGTAGACGATGTCGAAGCCGGCGTCGCGGGCGCGTATGGCGGCATCACGGTGCCAGCGGCGGAACTCCTTGACCTCGTCGAGATCCATGCCGTGGACCTGGACCGGATCGTAGCTGTAGGTCACCGGCGTATGGGACGGGCCGAGCGGTACCTCGCGGCTGTAGTGGTTGGGCAGGGCCGAGGCGTTGCTCACCAGTTCCATGCCGGCGAGGGCGCCGTGGTGGTGGACCGCGTCGGTCCAATGGCGCATACGCAGGACGTCGTCCTGATCCCACAGTTTGGTTTCCGGGTAGGGGGTGGCCTCGGAAGACGGATGGAACGAGCATTGCTCAGTGCACACCGCGGCCCAGCCGCCCTCGGCCTTCATGCCGCGCATGGCGCTGTCGGATAGCGGCAGGAGATGACCCATGCCCGAGCAGTGAGGAACCTGAAAGAACCGGTTACGGGCGGTGACCGGGCCGATCTTCACGGGTTCGAACAGAATGTCGAAACGGGGATCGCGAGCCATGGCGTTACCTCTCCTGTAAAAGTCCGATCAATCGGTGGCCGTGTAGTCGATGGTGATGATTTCAAGCTCGCGGTCGCCGACCGGGCGTTTCCAGGTGACCAGGTCGCCAATCTGGGCATCGAGCAGAGCGCTGGCCAGGGGCGACACCCAGCTTACCTTGCCGTTGCCGGGGTCGGCTTCGTCTTCGCCGACGATGGCGAAAATCAGGGTGTCGCCGTCTTCGTCCTCGGCGGTCACACGGGCGCCGAAGGCGACTTCGCCGGGCTGCTGCTGGGCCGGATTGATGACAATGGCACGGCGAATGCGTTCTTCGTAGTAGCGGATTTCACGGCCGATCTGGGCGATGTGCGGTTTGTTGGCCAGAACGTCGGCGTCGGTGGCGTCCTGCTGCGCCTTCCAGTCGGTACAACTCGCCTCAAGCGCCGCCAGCCCCGTTGGGGTAACGTAGTTGGGGTGGGGGCTCTGGGGTAGTTCGGGCTGGTCATCGGCAACCTGGTCGCCGTCCGGTTCCTTGACGAATGCGCGGCTCATGTCTTCTATTTCCTCCTTGGTCTGAGCATAGTAGTGACCACCCCCTCAAGATCAATGGCCGGTGGCAGGGAGAGCGTAAAATGAGCGATACCGGCAAGGTTGCCGTCATCAGCGGGTCGGCCAGGCCGAGGACGTGGCCGAGGCGGTGGGCTGGTTGCTCACTGGCGGCGCTTCAATCACCGGCCAGTTACTGGTTATCGACGGCGGCACTCACCTGACCGTCGGCGAACCACACCGTTAGGAAGGACCTGTCATGGCACAGGAGACAATCCAGGAAGAAACCAGCAGCGTGGTGCTCGACGCCATAGCGGCGGACAAGCGGGAAGGTTTGCGGCTCGCCGTCAAGGCCCGCTGGATCGCCCTCGCCGTCATCGCCGTGTTCCTTGTCTACCTGACGCCGAGGTGGGAGGTGATTTACTACGAGAGCCTGATACTTGGTTTTGCCGCCATCGGCTGGGCCCAGCTCAAGCTTGGTCGCGTCGGCTCTTCGCGGCCTGAGTTGTTTCTCATGTTCTGTGACCTGGCCTTGATGACCTTCACGCTGGTTGTGCCCAACCCGCTCTATGAATCACCGTGGCCGTTGGCCATGCAGTACCGCTTCGATAACTTTATGTACTTCTATATTTTGCTAGCCAGCGGCGCCCTGACCTATTCGTGGCGCACCATCATCGCCATGGGGTATGGACCACGGGGCTGTGGACCGTGGCCCTGGTCTGGGTGGTTTTACAGCCGATTTCCCGGCCCGAGTTATCGGTCGCGGTCAGCGAGGCCGTGGGCGGTGATACGCGCATCCTCGAGTTTATCGATCCCAACGTGGTTCACATTCCTGGCGAAGTGCAAAACGTCATGGTCTTCCTCATTGTCGCCGCGACCCTAGCGCTTGGCGTCTGGCGCGCCCAACGCCTGCTCGTCGGGCAGGCCGAGGCGGAGCGGGAGCGGGCCAATCTGGCGCGCTATTTTCCGCCCAATATCGTCGACCGTCTGGCCGACCGGGACCAGCCCCTGGGCGCGGTGCGGACCCAGTCGGTGGCGGTCATGTTCGTCGATATCGTCGGCTTTACCCACATTGCCGAGCGCCAGTCGCCCGAGGAGGTGGTGGCGACCCTGCGGGACTTCTATGCCCGCATGGAGGCTGCGGTGTTCGACAACAACGGCACCCTCGACAAGTTCCTCGGCGACGGCCTGATGGCGACCTTCGGCACCCCCGATCCCGGTCCTCACGATGCCGGTAACGCGGTGCATTGCGCCCGGGCCATGGTCGCGGCCATGAAAGACATGAACCGGGAGCGGGCCGATGCCGGCTCCGAGCCCATTCCGGTCTCCATTGGTATTCACTACGGCGACGTGGTGCTGGGCGATGTCGGGTCCGAGCGGCGTCTGGAGTTTGCCGTGCTTGGTGACGTGGTCAACGTGGCCAGCCGGCTCGAGGCCTTGACCCGGCAGGTCGGCGCCAAGGTGGTGGTCAGCGATGGTCTGGTGGATTCGCTCCGCCGTGAGACCGACAATGGCGCCGACGATCTGCTCGAAGGCTTCCGCCAGGGCGAGCGCCAACCCCTGCGCGGCCGCGAAGAGCCCATCGGGGTGTGGATGTACGCCTGATCCTTGGTATAGCATGGCCGGCGATAGCATTTGGGGGAGGCAGGACAATGTCAGCGCAACAACCATCTTCATCGGTCGAAATTGCCGCTTATAGCGGGGGTTCCGTCGTCGCTCGGGCCGGCCAATATGTCCGCGTTATCGATCTCGAGGGGGTGCAGATCGGTGATCTGTTCGCGGTTGTCCCGGACGATCACGATGAATTCCTCAGCCCGTCTGTGACGCGGCTTCACAACCGAACCCTGTTCCCCCGTGTGGGTCAGTCGTTCTTTACCAACGACGACCGGCCAATCCTGACCTTTTCCAGGGACGATTCACCGGGCATTCACGACATGATGTTCGGGTCGTGCAATGCTAAATGGTTCGCCCAACGCGGCATGGAAAATCACCCCAACTGCCGCGACAACTATTTCACCGCCGCCAGCGCCGCCGGCATCAACCATGTGACGCAGCCCGATCCGGTGAATATTTTCCAGAATACGCCGCCGGCCCCCGACGGGACATTCTTCATCGGCGTGACCATGAGTGGCCCGGGCGATTCCGTCACCCTGCGGGCCGACATCGACTGCATCGTCGTGCTCACCGCGTGCTCATCGGAGCGCGTCCTCGGCGGCAAATCGACCCCCATGCGCCTCGAGGTGTACGACAGCGACCCGGATAATTAATGGGACAGTGTATTTAAATGCGATTCACCGATAAAATTACCATCATCAGCGCTACCACGAAAGCATCGACAGCCTCACCCCCGCAGACGTCTACTTTGGGCCGGGCCAAGCTATCTTAAATTGGGATCATGCCGCCGCTAGCTTTCGAAACCGAGGCGTCGTGGCAACAGCCGGATAATGCGGAGTCAGGCCGGTTTGCCAGTCAGCGATACCCCGGAAAAAGACTGATTCAACAGTCACTTGCCGTCGGGTTTCTATGTTACCGTAATCATGCGCTGATGACCGGTGCGGGTCGGTCTTACAGCGGCCCTTGCAGCTGTGCTTTGTCAGCTAGGTCGGCTTGGCTGCGGGTTTCGGCCGCTGCCGCATTGACGTAGGTGTATTCGACCTCTTCGAAGTCACCGTAAAGGATACGCAGATAGGCTTCGGGCTCGCTCGGGCAGGCGACCTTGCCACCCAAGAAGTCGATCGTCGAAGTCGGCAGCACGATCTCCCGGGGTACGCCATAGCCGCCGCTCTCGGTCAAGGGCATGGTTCCCTTGAGGATTCGTCTTTCGAGCACGGACTGACCGTGACTAACCGCCTGTTTGAATGTGACGAGATCGAGGCGGATCTCGCCGCGCATTCGGTTGCGCTCCCAGCCGAACAGCCAAGACCTCGGCGGATCGTAGGAGATAGTGAGGTACCTCCTTGACTTGAAGACATCGACACAATAGCCATCCCTTGCACCGCGCTCGGCGATACCGGCCACGAGCACTTCCCAGGTTGTATCGCTGTCGAGCAGAACCGAGATATCGATGTCATCTTCCCACGGGAGGAGACCGCCGCCCTCGCGCACCGCTCCCAGCAGACTGCCACCTTCAAGCCAGTGAACGACCCCCATGTCCTTCAGGCAGGTGGCGACATAGTAACAAAGGTCTTTCAAGTGCTCTCGGCAGCACGGCGGTGTATTGAGGCCGTAGCGCTTAAGGTAAAGGTTGAGCGGGCAAGGAAGAGTTTCCTTGCCGCAACCGAGCCAGCCTACGTCACCGTCCGACAGCACGAGTTCGCGAATGCCATGCCGTTTCGCAAAGCCCTCAAGGTCGCCTTTCGCCTGCGTCTTCAGGACCAACAGGTCATGATCACCAAGGCGATACAACGGGCGCCCACCCGTCCACCTATGCCGAACAAACCACGCCGCCTCGATAGCCAGAGCCATGGCCAAGACCCCTTGGAGCTTGACATCGGGAACCAGGTAGCCAGCGACCAAGGCTGGTCCCAGCATGCAAAGGCCCACGTATTCCCCGTGTTTGGCCAGGAACCCAATAGCAGGCGAGGCGCCCGGCAGGAAGTCGACGGCTGGGGCGGCGATGATGCCAAACAAGAGCGCGAGGAACCCGGCCGACACCACTAACGCCGTCAGGTCGAGGCCATCCGAGGACAGCGATACCTGGGCTACCGTGAGGGCCGCTAGCCCGACCGTCGCAAGCGACGCCGGCAACGGCGGAAAATACCAGTTCCGCGGATAATTCAAGAGACGGATGAATAGCAGATAGGTTGCCACATAAAGCGTGGCGGCGATCAGCGCCGCAGTCGCCGGGCTGGTTGCTATCGCCCCAAGGCCGGTCATAGACCCTGTTCCACACCTCGCCCGGTTTCGCCGCCGCCCCTCATCATCGTGCTCACGTGGCCCTCTGCCGCCAGGATGCGGGGCAAAATCTCGCTGGTGGCGCGCTCGACATCGACGGCGAAATCGATCTCGATCCACGCCATGCCGGTAATGTCCTCAAAGCAGAAAGTGCGGCGCTGCGATGTTAGCAGCACGTCGCGGATCGCCTCTTCATAGGGTTCTTGCCGGCGGCCTTGCTTGAGGTAGAGCCCGGTCTGGACGATGATCTTCTCGGCCACGCGCGCCGACAGCTTGAACAATCCCACCGATTCCCCGCAATATTCATAGTCGGCGCTCAGCCACTTGCGGAATTCGAAAATCTCACCGTCGCGGATGCACAGCTTGACGGTCTCGTCGCCCGGCGTGAAGGCGCGGTCGAGGAGCAGGCAGTTCTGGTGCGGGGAGGTGACGAGACGCCGGACGAGACCCTCGTCGTAGAGCACGTCGGCGTCCATCAGCAGCACCGGCCCGCCGCCGCACAACTCGTCGCGCAGGGTCCACAAGGTGATGATGTTGCCCTCGTCATAGTTCGCATTGAAGACGGTTCGAACAAAGTCTTCCGCACCCAAGTCGGCAATCTCCTGTTCGATTTCTTCCTGGTGGTAGCCAACGCCGAGCACCAGTTCGCCGATGCCCTGTCGCCGAAGAATCTCGATGTGCCGTTGCAGCAACGACTTGCCGCCGAAGCGGAGCAACACCTTCGGGGGGTGTTCAGTAACTGCTTGACCCAGCCGAGCGCCAACCCCGGCAGCCAACATGACTGCTTTCATTCTATTTCCTTACGTCAGTGATCGCCCCAGTATCGAATACGACCGCATGAATGACCGTCACGGCAGAGACGGCTTTCAGCTTTCTCCGCCGGTTCTGGGCGTAATATTTGGGAAATGCCCGCTCAGTCTTTCAGCTGACATTTTCTCAGATAACTTTTGATTCTGATCCAATCTTAGGCGATCTCCGCCACCGATGGAAGAAAATTATCTTTTCAGCCGGGTGACTGTCCCTTTTCGGGCGGCTGTCGTTGGAGACCCATTTGACCAATTTTGTC
>JAYGEF010000045.1:0-15403 GCA_046582535.1 Alphaproteobacteria bacterium | reverse complement strand
GAGGAGGTCTCTTCCACCTGGGCCCGAATTTGCGAGCAACGGGCGGTGATCTCCTTCTTGACGCCGGCGCCGGCGACGATCGTGGTGTTCTCCTTCGAGAGCTCTATGCGCTTGGCGGTGCCAAGCATATCGGTCGTCACGTTCTCGAGCTTGATGCCGAGGTCTTCGCTGATGACCTGGCCACCGGTGAGGATCGCGATGTCCTCGAGCATGGCCTTGCGACGATCACCGAAGCCGGGAGCCTTGACGGCCGCGACCTTAAGGCCGCCGCGCAGCTTGTTGACCACCAGAGTGGCCAGGGCCTCGCCTTCGATGTCCTCGGCAATGATCATCAGAGGACGGCTCTGCTGAACCACCGACTCCAGGATCGGAAGCATCGCCTGAAGATCGGAGAGCTTCTTCTCGTGGATGAGGATTAGCGGGTTCTCGAGCTCGGTGAGCATCTTGTCGGGGTTGGTGATGAAGTACGGCGACAGGTAGCCACGATCGAACTGCATACCTTCGACCACTTCCAACTCGGTCTCCAGGCCCTTGGCCTCTTCAACCGTGATGACGCCTTCCTTGCCGGCCTTCTCCATGGCCTGCGAGATCATGTCACCGATGTCGCTCTGACCGTTGGCCGAAATAGTGCCGACCTGGGCGATTTCAGCCGCGGTCTTGACGACCTTGCTGCGCTTCTGCAGCTCTTTGACGACCTGAGCAACCGCCAGGTCGATGCCCCGGCGCAGGTCCATGGGGTTCATACCAGCGGCCACGGCCTTGCCGCCCTCGGTAACGATTGCCTGGGCCAGCACGGTCGCGGTGGTGGTGCCGTCGCCGGCCAGGTCATTGGTCTTGGACGCGACTTCGCGAACCATCTGGGCGCCCATGTTCTCGAACTTGTCGGCAAGCTCGATTTCCTTGGCGACGGTGATCCCGTCCTTGGTGATACGGGGTGCGCCGAACGACTTGTCGAGGACAACGCAGCGACCCTTGGGGCCCAGCGTAACCTTGACCGCATTGGCCAGAATATCGACGCCAGCAAGCATCTTAGCGCGAGCGTCGGGTCCGAACTTAATTTCTTTAGCTGCCATTTTTCAGACTCCTTACTCGATAATTCCCATGATGTCCGACTCCTTCATGATCAGCAGCTCATCGTCGCCGATCTTGATTTCGGTACCGGACCACTTGCCGAACAGGATGGTGTCGCCCTTCTTGACGTCGAGGGCGACAACCTTGCCGTCGTCGTTGCGCGAACCTGAACCAACGGCAACCACCTTGCCCTGCATCGGCTTCTCTTTGGCCGTGTCGGGAATGATGATGCCGCCGGATGATTTGGCGTCTTCGTCGAGACGCTTAACCAGGACGCGGTCGTGTAAAGGTCGTAGCTTCATGCGAGATTCTCCGTTTTCTACCCGTCCGGGCACGCCGGACCGAGCTATTTCTGAAGCGTTGTTAGCACTCTCATGTGATGAGTGCTAAGGGATATATGGGATGGCTCCCGCAGTGTCAAGGGGTGCGTGCAGAACCCCGTTGCGCGAACCGCGCCACGTTGGCCTCGTTGAGCCCGACACGGAGGTTTGCGCACTCGTCGTCGTCGACCCGATCCAGCACATCGCCGTGTTGGTAAAGCCACGCCAGAGCGGCTCCGTCACTGAGTGGAACAGACAGGTTGAGCACCTTCTGGCTCTCCGCCAGGACATCATCGAGGCGCTTGAGAAACGCCTCCGCCCCCTCGCCCGTGACCGCCGATAGCGGCACCAGTTTGTCGTCGCGTTCGGCCACGTTGACGATCCTCTGGCAGGTTTCGTCATCGAGCAAGTCGATCTTGTTGAGCGCTTCGATCAAGCCTGCATCGACTGCTTCGTCGAGTTCCAGTTCGCGCAGCACAGCGTGGACGTCGTGGCGCTGGGCCTCCGTATCCACATGGGCGATGTCGCGCACATGAACGATGATGTCGGCCGCCCGAACCTCCTCCAGGGTCGCCCGAAAGGCGGCCACGAGAGTGGTTGGCAGATCGGAGACGAAGCCGACCGTATCCGACAGAATTATGCGCCGCCCCGACGGCAGCGTCACACCGCGCAGCCGGGGGTCGAGCGTGGCGAACAACTTATCCTCCGCATCGACCCCGGCCCCGGTAAGGCGGTTGAACAGGGTCGACTTGCCGGCGTTGGTATATCCGACCAAAGCGACGATGGGATAGGGCACCCGGCGCCGCGCCGCGCGGTGCAGTTCGCGAGTCCGCACCACATTGGTCAGATCCTTGCGGATGCGGGTGATGCGCTCATCGATCAGGCGGCGGTCGACTTCAAGTTGTGATTCACCGGGCCCGCCAACGAAGCCCAAACCGCCGCGCTGGCGCTCCAGATGGGTCCAGGATCGCACCAGCCGGCTGCGCTGATAGCTCAACGCCGCGAGTTCGACCTGCAGGCTACCTTCCCGGGTCTGGGCGCGCTCCCCGAAAATTTCCAGGATCAGGCCTGTGCGGTCGATGACCTTGCACTTCCAGCCGCGTTCCAGATTGCGCTGCTGCACCGGCGTCAGGTCGTGGTCCACGACCACCAGTTCGACATCCTGGGACTCAACCCAGCCCTTCAGCTCTTCGACCTTGCCGCTACCGAACAGGGCGCCTGGCTTGGGCGAAGGCAACGGTACGACCTCGGCATCGGCAACTTCAAGGTCGATGGCCTCGGCAAGGCCGATGGCTTCGGCCAGGCGTGCGTCAGCGGCACGACGGTGAATGTGGCCGTTGCGCAGCAGCGGATGAAGCACCAAGGCACGGCGGCGCGTCTCCGTGCCGTCGTAGCCAGGTCCGTTATGCGGTGAGTCAGGCTTCGGCTTCGGCGTTTTCTTTTTCCTTCGCCGGGTCGAACAGCTGCACCGGGGTTGCCGGCATTACCGTCGAAATAGCGTGTTTGTAGACAAGCTGCACGTGGCCATCGCGGCGCAACAGCACCGAAAAATTATCGAACCAACTGATGACACCTTGCAGCTTGACGCCGTTGATGAGAAAGACGGTCAGCGCCGTCTTATTCTTGCGAACATGATTGAGAAATACGTCCTGGACGTTTTGTGATCGTTCGGCGGCCATTGTTTATCCCCTTTCTCCTGTTTGGAGGGGTTTGAGTTATTATCGACACCGGCCATTCGCCGCGTCGTGCCATGACGTCAGAATAGACCAGTCGCGAACAGCGTACAATGCCGCCACGATACAGCTGCTCTGTCGTTTATGCAGAGTCACATAGGTTAAGATAAGATGTCATAGCGCGCGCACAAGGTCGGCCAGCTCGGTGCAATTGGCGAACTGACGGGCGGCGCGGTCGAGCGCCTCGACCTTGCCGGAGGCATGGGCGCCGTGAATTACCAGGGCCAGGCAGCCGGCGGCTTCCGCACATTCGATATCGACCGCATTGTCACCGACGAACCAGACGTCCACGCCGGGCGCGATGTCGCTGCCCTCCAGGGCGAGTTGTATGACCAAGGGCGAAGGTTTGTCCTCGGCCGCATCCATGGCGCCGACAACCTTGCCAAAGTAGCCCTGCCAACCCAGGTGATTGACCTCTTCGCGCAGATAGTCGCCGGCCCCCCCGCTGACCACGCCAAGATAGAATCCGCTCTCACTGAGGCTCTCCAACAGGGCTGCGGCGCCGGGCAACGGCTGAATGCTGTCGAGATGGCGCTTGGCATAGCTGGCGTAGAACACCTTCTGCGCCTCGTCGACGCGATCACCGAACAGCCGCGGAAAGATATCGCGCATGGACAGCGCAATGCGGGCGCAAAACTCATCGAAACTCCACGGCTCGTGCCCCATGGCGGTCAAGGCATCGTTCATGGCGCCATGAATGGCGGGAAACGAGTCGACCAGGGTGTTGTCCCAGTCGAGCAGCACGGCGCGGGGACGGGCGAGACTCACGCCGCGGTTGCTTCGCGGCAGTAGGCCGCGTAGAGACCCAGCATGCGCCGGCTGGTCTCGCCCGGCTCGCCGTTGCCGATGACTGCGTCATCGATCTGGGTTATGGGCTTGAGGAAATTCGTCGTGCTGGTAATGAAGGCTTCCCGCGCCGCCTTGGCTTCCTCGACCGTGAACGGCCGCTCGACCACCTCGATATCGTTTTCTTGGGCCAGACGAAGCATGGTCTGACGGGTGATGCCGCCGAGAATGTTGTTGCTCAATGGCCGGGTGATCAATCGCCCTTCGCGATCGAGAATCCAGGCGTTGGTCGAGGTGCCTTCGGTCACGAAACCATCGTCATCGACCAACCAGGCCTCATAGGCGCCGGCCTCGAGGGCTTTCTGCTTGGCCAACACGTTGGGCAGCAGCGCCACGGTCTTGATATCGCAGCGCCCCCAGCGAATGTCGGGCATGGTGATGGCCCGGCCACCGGGCACCGCGTCCGGGTCAAGCATCAGCGGCGCGCGCTTGGCGGTCACCACCAAGGCCGGGCGGATGTTTTCCGGGAACGGGTGGTTGCGCTTGGCGACGCCCCGGGTGATTTGCATGTAGACCATGCCGAAACGCACGCCATTGCGGCGGACGGTCTCGTTGAGAACCACTTCGAGAGCGGCGCGGGACATGGGCATGTCAATTTGAAGTTCGCCCAACGACCGCTCCAGGCGCACCGTATGGCCCTCGTTATCGACCAATTTACCGTTGACCACCGCGGTGACCTCATAGACCCCGTCGGCGAACTGATAGCCGCGGTCTTCGATATGCACCGCCGCCTCCCCGTGGGGAACGTAACGGCCGTTTACATAGGCAATACGTGACATATGTTGATCTCTTTTCTAATTACCGTCGCCAGAACATAGGCGAGAACACGGCGACAACCGCCACCAGTTCGAGCCGCCCTAAAAGCATGCCGGCGCAGAGCACCCATTTTGCCGCGTCGGGCAATACGCCATAGCTGGCGTCCGGCCCTGCGATCA
Organism: Alphaproteobacteria bacterium; assembly: GCA_046582535.1. Classification (GTDB taxonomy): domain Bacteria; phylum Pseudomonadota; class Alphaproteobacteria; order JAAXGF01; family JAAXGF01; genus JAYZAP01. The sequence continues at coordinate 10,498 of JAYGEF010000045.1, read as the reverse complement.
GAGCTAGACCGGCGCCGGAATTGGTCAAGGTGGCAAGCGCCATGGATACCGCCTCGGTGACATCCGGACCCGAAGCCGACAGCATGACGGAAATGACCACGAACGCCACGATATAGAGGATGAAAAAGCTCCACAGGCCCTGAAGCACGGGCTCGGGCACCGCCCGCTCGCCATAGTGAATGCGCACCACCGCATGGGGATGGCAAAGCCGCTCAAGCTCGCGGCGGCCCTGACGGATGGCCAGGGTCAGACGCATCAACTTGATACCGCCAGCGGTCGACCCACTGCAGCCGCCGAGAAATACCAGGGCCAGGAAAATAATTGGCAGGACCGTCGGCCATGGGGTCACCAGCTGATTAACAAATCCCGTGGTGGTCAGCATGGAGACCGTCGAAAACGCGCCCTGGCGTATGGCGTCGCCGAGACCCAGCCCACCCTGTTGGTTCATGGTGACCACGACGAGCAATCCACCAAATAACAGCACCAGCAACAGGATGCGCAATTCCTGGTCATTGACCAGAGCCCTGCCGCGGCCATTGAACAGGGCCCAAATTAAGGTGAAATTGGTCGCGCCGGTGATCATGAAAAACATTAAAACCGTATCGGTACGCAGATTACCGAACGTCCTCATGGTGCCGTCGTGGGTGGTAAAACCGCCGGTGGACAACGTGCTGAGGGCATGGGCGACCGCGTCGAAACCGGAAAATCCGCCAATCCATAGAAGAACCGCGCAAGTCGCGGTCAGAAGTCCGTAGATCCAACTCAGAGCCAGGGCTGAGCGCCGGGTGCGGTCCTCGACCGATGCATGGTCGCCATGGGGCATGACGCCACGGAACACCTGCATGCCGCCGACCCCCAACATGGGCATGACCGAGACCGCGAGCACGATGGTTCCAAGACCCCCGAGCCATTGCAACAGGGCGCGCCAGAACAGGACGCTTCGCAACTGGTCGTCAAGGCCGGTCAGCACCGTGGCGCCGGTGGTAGTCAGACCCGATAAGGCCTCGAAAAAGGCGTCAGTCGGCGTCGCCGCCGCATCGAGCAACAACAACGGCGCCGCCGCGAAGACCGACAACACCGGCCACATCATGACCACTAACAGAAAATCACCTCTCCGGCGCAGTCCCGGGCTGACGCCCTCGGTCGCGAACACCATGCCAATACCAAAGAACAAGGCAACCACGGCAACCCCGGCAAACACACCCGCGGCACGGGTCTCGCCATAGCCCAGGGCGCAGAGCGCCGGCGCCAGCAGGGCGACGGCGAACAGGGTGACCAGACGCCCAAGAAGTGCGATGACGGATGCAAACGCCAAGCTTCTGCCTATGACTATTGAACCTAGAGCGGCTTCAGAGAATACGCCCTAAAAGAACTCGAGGCGAACCGAGAACAGCTTTTCGACCTTCTTCACCAGACCGGCGGCGGCGAAGATGATGACCTTGTCATTGGGCCTGATCACCGTATCACCACGGGGCATGATGACCTGATCGCCGCGAACCACCGCGCCGACGATGATCCCCGCGGGCAATTTGACCTCGCGCAATGGCTTGCCGGTTAGCGGTGAGGTTTCAAGAGCCTCGGCCTCGATGACCTCGGCAAGGCCCTCCCGGATGCTGTGCACCGCCCGTATACGGCCGCGGCGAACATGCTGCAGGATGGTTGAAACGGTGACATCACGCGGATTGACAACCACATCGATACCCAGGGTGCTGACCAGGGGCCCGTACGACTGGTTGTTGATCAACGTTACCGCGCGCTTGGCGCCATAGCGTTTGGCCAACAGGGAGGACAGCACGTTGACTTCGTCGTCGTTGGACACCGCGACGATGGTCTCGGTGGCGGCAACGTTGGCCTCTTCCAGCACTTCCCGGTCCAGGGCGCTGCCGTGGAGAACGACACCACGGGACAACCGGTCGGCCACCACCTCGGCCTGAGCCGGGTTGAGCTCGATAACTTTGAGATTGACCGCCGGGTAGTTCTCTTCGATCTCGTGGGCCAGGAACAGGCCAATATTGCCGCCGCCAATGATGATGATCCGCCGCGCCGCCTCTTCCTCGTGGCCAAACGCCGCCAGGGCGCGCTGCATGTGATTTTCATCGACGGCAAAATAGACGTCGTCACCGGGCAGCATGTGGTCGTCGCCACTGGGCACGATCATGCGGTCGCCGCGCACGATGCCTACAACGAACATGCTGAGATCGGGGAACAGCTCGGTGAGCTGGCGCAATGGCGTGTGGACCACCGGACAATCAGCGCTGCAATGAACCCCGACCACCCGGACCCGGCCGCCGGCAAAAGGAATCATATCGATGGCGCCAGGCACCTGCAGGCGTCGGAGCACGGCCCGCGCTACTTCGATCTCGGGGGAAATAATGACGTCGATGGGCATATGATCGCGGCTGAACAGGTCACGCCACATGGGCTCGAGATAGCTCTGATGACGAATCCGGGCAATCTTGGTCGGCACGTTGAACATGGAGTGACAAACCTGGCACGCCACCATGTTGACTTCATCGGCAAAGGTAACCGCGATGATCATGTCGGCATCCCGCGCGCCGGCCCGTTGCAACAGATCAGGATGGGAGGCGAAACCGACCAGGCCCTTGACGTCGAGGGTATCGCTGATCTTGCGGATTAGCTCGGACCGCTGATCGATCACCGTAACATCATTGCCTTCGCCGGCAAGGTGTCGGGCAATGTTAAAACCGACCTGGCCAGCACCGCAAACCAGTACTTTCATGACGAGATATCCTTGGTCATGACGTTGCGCCCTCGACTGAAGTGTCGGCGGTGGCATTCTTGCCTCGTCGATTATCCCCGATACCGAGACCCTTCAGCTTACGATGAAGCGCCGAGCGTTCCATGCCAACGAACTCAGCAGTGCGCGAAATATTGCCGCCAAACCGCAGCAACTGCGCCGACAGGTATTGACGCTCGAATGATTCACGGGCGTCACGCAGGGGCAAGGTCATTATTACGCGGGCGTGTTCGGCGGTTGCCGCGGGCGGCACGCCGGCGGTCAGGTCCAGCGGCAGCATATCCGCATGGATCGCGCTTTGGGCGTCGCCCGGCGCCATGATCAGCAGCCACTCCACAAGATTACGGAGTTGGCGCACATTGCCCGGCCAATCGCAGGCCTGAAGCGCGGCCAGCGCATCTTCGGCAATTTCACGGCCGGGCAAGCCGGCGGCTTCCGCCGAGCGAATCATGAAATGACGAGCCAGATCGGCGATGTCCTCACGACGCTCGCTCAGGCCGGGGACTTCGATGGGCACGACATTGAGCCGGTAGTACAGGTCCTCGCGAAAGCGCCCGGCCGCGATCTCGTCCTGTAGGTCGCGGTTCGAAGCGGCGAGAATGCGCACATCGACTTCGACCAGGGAATTGCCACCAACCCGCTGAAACGATTGTTCCTGGAGAAAACGCAAAATTTTACCCTGTGTCTCAGCCGGCATATCGGCGACTTCGTCGAGCAACAAGGTGCCGCCATGAGCCAATTCGAAGGTTCCGGTCTTGCGCGGACTGTCGGGCCCGTTTGCGCCGGCCTCGATGCCGAACAATTCGATCTCCATGCGGTCCGGCGCCATGGTCGCGGCGTTGACCACGATGAAAGGACCATCGGCCCGGCGCGACCGGTTGTGCACCAGTCTCGCAACAACCTCCTTGCCCGACCCCTGTGGCCCGGTAACCAGCACGCGGCTGCCAGTGGGCGCCACCCGATCGATTTCCGCGTTGACCTGAGCCACGGCGGCAGAGGTGCCAATCAGTTCGACATGACCACCGGCCTTGAGTATCAGCTCGGCATTCTCCCGTTTAAGCCGCGCCGCCTCGATGGCGCGCTCCACGTCAAGCAACAGGCGGTCGGCCTGAAACGGCTTTTCGATAAAATCGTAGGCGCCCTTCATGATTGCCTGCACCGCGGTCTCGATGGTGCCATGGCCACTGATAATGATGACCGGCAGTCCCGGGTGGTCGCGTTTGATTTCCTCGAGCAATTCGAGTCCGTCGAGCTTCGAGCCTTGCAACCAGATATCCAGCACCATCAACGCCGGCAACCGTTGTTCGATAGCCGCCAGAGTACCATCGCTATCGCCGGCCTCCCGGGTATCGTAGCCCTCGTCGCTCAGGATTCCGGAAATCTGCCGGCGAATGTCCGCTTCGTCATCGACGACCAGAATGTCATGCGCCATGGCTGGCTACCTTGGGAATTTCGGAAGGTTGATCGGCATTCCCTGCAATATCCTCGTCAGCGGCTGGAAATATTAAACGGACCCTAGCGCCGACTTCGGGTGCATCACCAAGCATAAGCTCTCCCCGATGATCTTCCATGATCTTCTTGACGATGGCCAAACCCAGACCGGTCCCTTTGGCGCGAGTGGTGACATAGGGCTCGGCCAGCCTGTCACGCTGTTCGCCAGGCAGGCCACGGCCGTTATCCTCGACCTCAATCACCGTATGGCGGTCGTCGTCCTGGTTGACGGTCAGGGTAATACGCCCCGGCGCCAGCTCACCGTTGACCGGCGGATCCCGGCCTTCGATGGCGTCGGCGGCATTTTGCACCAGATTGGTCAACACCTGAGCGACGTGCTGAGCGTCGCACCGCAGCCCCACGGAGTGATCCGGCACAACTTCGATAAATTCAATAGCCGGGTGCGCCGCCTTTTGCAGGGTGATCGCTTGGTGAACCAGTGCCAGACCGTCTTCGTTGCGAAACACCGGCGCCGGCATACGGGCGAAGGATGAAAATTCGTCGATTAGCCGGCCGATGTCGCCAACCTGGCGCACGATGGTATCGATGCATTCGCTGAAAACATCGACATCGGTCTGAATTTCATGCAGGTACTTGCGTTTAATCCGCTCCGCCGAAAGCTGGATCGGCGTCAGCGGATTTTTGATTTCGTGGGCGATGCGCCGGGCAACGTCGGCCCAGGCGGCGGTACGCTGGGCGACGACCAGCGCCGTAATGTCATCGAAGGTAACCACGAAGCCTTCCAACTCGCCGGCAAGATGTTCGGCGGCAATTCGAACCATCAGGGTCCGCGTCCGGCCCTCGCGTTCGATGGAAATTTCCGCTTCGGCGCGGCGACCTGGCCGGTTCATGGCCTCGTCCATCAACGGCGCCATTTCCGTTACCGCAGCGGAAAGTTTTTGGCCGGTCAAATCATCAGCCCGCGCCGCCAGCAACACCAGGGCCGAACGATTAGGGAGTTCGATCGTACCAACTGGGTCGAGACCGATGACCCCGGCGCTGACACCCGACAACACGGATTCCGTAAAACGGCGCCGGGCATCGAGCTGGCGATTGGCTTCGACCAGTTCCTGGCGCTGGCTGTCAAGCTGGCCGGTCATACGATTGAACGCGCGGCTCAGGCTGCCGATCTCGTCGTTGCTCGGCCCTTCATCGACCCGCACCGATAGATCGCCCGACCGCACACGCTCAGCGGCGACAATCAACCTGCTCACGGGCCGCGCAATATGGGTCGCGAAGGTTAAACCCATCCACACCGACGCCAACAGCAACAACAGCGCGACCAGACCGAAGATCAATGCGAACGTCACCTGAATGCCGTAACGCTCACCTTCCAGTTGTTTATATTCCGAGACCGCCTGTTGCGTGCGTTCCATGTGTCCCATGGCGACGGCATCCACGAAACGCCCGACAAGCAGATAGGTGTCGATAAACGCCTCGAGGCGCACCAGCGCCCGGACCCGGTCATCCGTACCACTGGTGATGACGACAACTTCGCCGCGGTTCGCCCGCTCGAAAAATTGAGGCGGAATTCGTTCCAGTATCAGCGAGAACGTCAGCCCGGTTCGACCGTAAATCGTGCCATCCGAAGTCAGCACGATGGCCTCGGTCAAGGCACGCAACGCCGCCTGGGCTTCAAGGAAACCATTAAACCGTGCTGAATTGTTGCGCAGGGCCGGCGAGGCCCGATTGATGTCGTTGGCCATGGCCAGCACATCGGCGCGAATCACCTGGCGGTGTTCGTTGATGTAGGCCACCGCCACCGCCATGGATTCATCAAGCGCCGTGCGCACCCGTTCGCTGAACCAAGATTCAATGCCAAGATTGAGAAACAGCACCGAGAACACGGCGACAATAATCGCCCGCGCCACCGCGACCACGCTAAACAGGGTGGCCAGACGAATATGCAACCGCGACCCGGCTGATCCCCGGCGCCGCTCAATCCACAACTGGACCACCCGGCCGAGCACGACCGCGCACAGCATCAACACCAGCACCAGATCAAACAGCAACAGGACGCGCACGGTATTGGCGTCGAATGCCAGGGAAATGGAACTGGTCAAGGCGCGATAGGTAAGCACACCCGAGACCAGTGCCGCCGTCACCAGCGCCAGGGCAAACAGGCGTGATAGAACGGCCTGCCCGAGCCAACGACCCAGTCGCAGCCACACCGATGTAGCGGCCATTACGTCTTCTGGTGTCGGCTCGGCTACCATGGTCCCGCTCCGCGTCCCACCGGAATATCAAGCTCGCGCAGCTTCTTGCGCAGAGTGTTGCGGTTGAGACCCAACACCCGGGCGGCCTTCAACTGGTTGCCCCGGGTGGCCGACAGGGTCAAGGCGATCAGCGGCCGTTCAATCTCGCGCAAAACCCGGCCGTAAAGCCCGGATGTGGGCAGGGAATCTTTGTGAGCCGCGAAATACTGCTGCAGCTGGCGCTCCACCGTGGCGCCCAGACCTTCGCCGTCGGCAACACTCCGGGTGGCAGCCGGGTCGGTCAACTCGCTGTCAATGGCATCAACCCCGATCACATCATCGGAATACAGCACGGCGAGGCGGCGAATAAGGTTCTCCAGTTCGCGCACATTGCCCGGCCAGGGGTGACGGACCAAACGCGCCATGGCGGCGCCATCAATGGTTTTGACGGGCAATCCCTCATCGGCTACGGCGGCAAGGAAATGCTGAACCAGAGCCGGCACATCCTCGCTGCGATCGCGCAGTGGCGGGATGCGAATAGGTACCACGTTTATGCGATAGAACAGATCTTCGCGGAACAGTCCCTGGTTGACCAACTGGCGCAGGTCACGGTGCGTGGCGGCGATGATTCGAACATCGGCGCGCCGTGGCGTGCGACCGCCGACCGGCGTGAACTCGCCCTGCTGCAGCACGCGTAGCAATCGGGTCTGGACCTCCAAGGGCATATCGCCGATCTCGTCGAGGAACAGGGCGCCGCCCTCGGCTTGCTCGAAACGGCCGCTATGGCGATTGTTGGCGCCGGTAAAGGCGCCCTTTTCATGACCAAACAGCTCACTCTCCACCAGCTCCCGGGGGATTGCCGCCATGTTGACCGCGACGAATGCCTTGTCCGACCGCTTGCTGTACATGTGCAGGGCACGGGCCACGACCTCCTTTCCGGTGCCGGATTCGCCGATGATCAGGGCGGTCAGGTCCGTCGCGGTCAGTCGCGCGATGATGCGATAGATGTCTTGCATAACCGGTGAGCGGCCGATGAAGGGAAGCTGGTCGTCGACCTCGAAACTGGCCTCGGACGGCACTGGCTTGGCGCCGGATTCAGGCGAAAGCGCGCGCCTAACAATACGCACCAACTCATTCAAATCGAACGGTTTTGGCAGGTATTCATAGGCACCTCTCTCGGTCGCCTTGACCGCCGTCAACAGAGTCGAATGGGCGCTCATGACGATGATCGGCAGGGCTGGCCGGGCGCGCTTGATGCGCGGCAGCATGTCGAGGCCGTTGTCATCGGGCATGACCACATCGGTAATCACCAGATCACCCTCGCCATCGGCGATCCAGCCCCACAAGGTGGCGGCATTGCTGGCGCTGCGCACCACATAGCCTTCCCGCGCCAGAGCTTGATCGACCACTGTGCGGACCGCTTTATCGTCATCGGCGACGAGAATGGTGTAGGGCTCGCTCACGGCGCGGCCTCATCGTGGAATGGCAGCATGACGAGAAACACCGTACGTCCGGGATCGCTGGTGTATTCCACCGCGCCGCCGTGATCGCCGATAATCTTGGCCACCAGCGGCAGACCAAGACCGGTGCCCGACGCCTTGCTGGTGATGAAGGGCTCGAACAGATTGGCCCGGAGGTCGGCGGGAATGCCGCCGCCGTTGTCCTGAACACTGGCCACCAAGGGCAGGCGCAAGCGCCCTTCCCCACTCGGACTGGCCAGCCTGAGACCGGGCTGAAACGCCGTGCCGAGAACGATTTCGCCGCCGTCGCCGGGAACCGCCTCGGCCGCGTTCTTGACCAGATTAAGGAACACCTGGACCAACTGATCGTGGTTGCCCATGACCGGCGGCAAAGACGGATCGTAGTTCTCCACGAACCGTACATGGCTGGCAAAACCGCTGGTCGCCGCGCGGCGCACATGGTCGAGCACCCGATGGATATTAACCGCCTTGCGCTCTAGGGGGTGATCGTCGGAAAACACTTCCATGCGGTCGACCAGTTTGCAGATACGGTCGGTCTCGTCGGTTATCAGCCGGGTCAGTTCGCGCCCCGCGTCGTCCACATCGCGCTCAAGTAACTGGGCCGCGCCGCGAATGCCGGCCAGGGGGTTCTTGACCTCATGGGCCAGGGCCGCTGCCATGCCGGCCACCGAACGTCCGGCGCCAAGATGGGTGAGCTGGCGATCCAGCTTGTGGGCAATGCTGCGCTCACGCAAGGAAACCATGACCCAGCCGGGGTAATCCACCATGGCCGCCATCTGCACATCAACCGTACGGGCCGCGCTATGGGGCGACAACATATCGACGCTGTATTCGGTGATCGCGCGGGCGCCGTCACGGGCCTTGGCCGCGAGGTCGAGAAGCGGGCTGTCGAACTGCACCAGATCGCCGAGGGGCCGCCCCTGGAGATGGCTCATGCCGGCGTCGAAAAACTGTTCCGCCGCCGGATTTCCATAGCGCAGGCAATCGTCGCCATCGATCATGAATACCGCGTCCGCCAGAACGCCAAGGATAGCGTCGCCATCCGGCGTCACCACGTCCGCTGCAGGTTCGGTCATAGCCAGAGGAACGCTCATGGGCGCGGCGCCGAATGGTTAATGCTGCTGTCCAACTTTAAAGCACCCGGTCCAGGGTGCTCAAAATTTGGGCAAAACTACCGCCACACCGTTCCGGATGCAAGGCCCTTGGTATTAGGCCAACAATACGTCCGTGACGAATTTCACGCCGGGATAAGCCAAGGTCAGCAGCAGATAGGCAATCAATAAATAACGTGCCGCCCGGCGGCCGCGCACGCCAGTTCGCCAATGGGCCAAAAGCAGCAACCCAATCACCGCGAAAGCGATCATTGACAGCAGGGTCTTGTGATCCAGGGTCAGCCAGCTCCCCTCGCCCACATAGCCCGTCGCGATACCGCTCAAAAGACCGGCGCCAAGCACCACCTCTCCAGCGATAAGCAGCTGAATTTGCAGAGTTTCGCCGTCCACTACCGACGGCAGCACGCGAGTCAGAGCAGTGGGCCGCTTGCGCTTTAGCGCGCCTTCCTGAAGCATTACGGCGAGCCCCGTCACGGCGGCGATGGTCAACAGCGCGTAGGTCAGCACGGACACCGCGATATGGACCCCAAGCCAGGGCGACTCGATGGATGCCGGCAACGGCGCGCCCGAAGCATGGGCCCAGACGGTCGCGATGACGCCCAGCAGCAGGAGATAAGGCAGCAACAGCGGGGTCAAACGCCAGGCGTGGCGCGACAACAGGGAGACCACGATAAACACGGCGAGACTGGCGGCGATGCTGACCCACAAGGTTGCCGTCAGACCGGTTTGCCAGTTGCCGCTGAGCAGGGTGTATGACCACGACCCGGTCCCCGCCAGAGCCGCCCCCAGCACGGCCCAATAGACCCCATCGGGACGCTCGGTCCGGCGCAAATGGATCAGCGCGGCGGGCATCAGCGCCGCCAGCGCCACGAAGTTGAAAATCAGGCCTCTCATGGTGGCCGGACTATAGACCAGCGCCGCCCGGCACACTAGGCTGCTGCGCCAATCTAGCGTTGCAGGAGAAAGCGCATGGCGGGCACTGTCGCTCTGATCGTTGCCGCCGGCCGAGGCCATCGTTTCGGCGCGGAACAACCCAAGCAGTACCTGCCCCTGGCGGGCCGCGCCCTGCTTTACCACAGCGCCCGCACCTTTACCGAACACCCATCGGTGGACTTGGTGCGAACCATTATCCACGGTGATGATCGAGCCCTGTATGACAACGCGGTTGCCGGGCTCGACATGCTCGAGCCGGTGCCCGGCGGCGCTGAGCGCCAGGACTCCGCCCGCCTCGGCCTCGAAAGTCTGCAGGACATCGCCCCCGATCGGGTATTGATCCACGACGCCGCCCGGCCGGCGGTGGATGGCGGTGTTATCGACCGGGTGCTCGGCGCTCTCGACAGCCTTCCCGGCGCTATCCCGGCCCTGGCGGTAAGAGACACCCTCAAGCGGGGCGACGATGATTTGGTCGAAGGCACCGTGGAGAGAGCCGGTTTGTGGCGGGCCCAGACCCCCCAGGGATTC
>JAYGEF010000471.1:0-3878 GCA_046582535.1 Alphaproteobacteria bacterium | reverse complement strand
GAACACCCGCTCGGCCCCCACGATGAAATCGGCTGGCGGCTTAACCGCCACGCCTGGGGACATGGCTATGCCACCGAAGCCGCGCGCGCCGCCTTGGACGACGCTTTCACGCGCGTTGGCCTGAAAGAAATCCTGTCCTACACATCACCCGACAACGTGCGGTCCCAGTCGGTCATGGCGCGGTTGCACCTGCGGCGCGACGAGGCGCGCAATTTCGCGGTCCACGACGACCGCACCGGAACCTCGCGTGGCCTGGTCTGGGTCGCGTCGCCACCGTCATGACCACCATGTCGGGTACCGCACAGGGGTTCAAGCGCCTGGGGTCACTGTTCGCCCGCGGCGATTTCGTGGCCATCTGGGGCGCTGGATTTTTTGGCGGCTCCGTCCACTGGGCCGAGCTTCTGGTGGTTGGCGTCTACACTCAGCAACAGACCCATTCACCGTTCCTGGTGGCGGCGATGATGTTCGCCAACATGGTGCCGGGGGTGCTGTTCGGGGCGCTCACCGGGGCCCTGGCGGAACGCATTGATCGCAAACTGCTGCTGCTTTGCGGGCTCGGGTTCATGGCTGTCCAGGCGGCGGTCATGGGCGGGCTTGCCCTGTCCGGTCGCCTCGAGCTGTGGCACGTGGCGGTCGCCACCTTTCTCAACGGCGTCGCCTGGACCGTCGAGTATCCGGTCAGACGCACCCTGCTGGGCGACATCGCCGGGCCGGGCCGTTACGCCACCGCCCTGACCTTCGATATCGCCACCGGCACCTCGATGATGTTCCTCGGACCGATCCTCGGCGGCTATTTGTTGAGCCAAATCGGCCTCTACGGGTTCTATGGCATGAGCGCCGGTTGCTTCACCGCCGCCTTCCTGTGCGTTGCCGTCCTGCGCTTCAAATCCGACACCACCGGCGTCACCCGCGACAAGGTCCTGCGCGTGATCGTCGATGGTTTCCGCCACCTCAAGCACAATCCACCGGTGGCCAGCGTGCTGGTGGTGACCGTTCTGCTCAACTTCTTCGGCTTTTCCTTTATCTCCATGATTCCGGTCATCGGCGCCGAGAAGCTGGCCCTGGGGCCGGTTTCGATTGGCACGCTCATGTCCATGGAGGGCGCCGGCGCGTTGACCGGCCTGCTCCTGCTGACCATATACGCCGCGCCCGGGTATTACATGCGGCTGTTCGTGGTCGGCGCGGTCAGCCTGCTGGTCACCGTCCTGGTGTTCTCGACCCTGCCCTGGTTCTGGCCCTGCCTGCTGGTGCTGTACTTGGGCGGCATTGGCGAGTCCGGTTTTTCGGCCATGCAGGCGACAATCCTGTTCGAGGCGACCCCGCCGGCCATGCGCCGCCGTATCATGGGCGTGCTTGTCATGTGTATCGGCGCCGGACCTCTCGGCATGCTCCATACCGGCGCCCTGGCGGAATGGCTTGGCGCCGATGTGGCGCTAACGGTCACCGCGGTCGAGGGTCTGATCTGCGTCGCCGTGACCCTATGGGCCTGGCCGGCGCTGCGAAAATTGTCGGCCGGCGCGCCGGATTATTGAAGCAATACCATGGGGCTGCCGACATCAACCACGCCGATACCATAGTGCGGTTTGTAGCCGAGCAACTCCTGAACCCGGGTCGGCATGTGGCGCACGGCTTCGAACGGCACCGTGAGAAAAAGGTTCTCCTCGGTTCGCAGCCAGCCGACCACGAAACCGAAGAACATGCCGCGGCGCCGGACGTCGGTGGTCTTGTTGGCGCCGCCGCCGTGCAGGGTGGTGCCGAAGTAGAGCAGCGCCGACCCGGCCTTCATCGCGGCCTGGGTGATCTCGTGGGGTTCCGCCTCGCGGTCCGGTTCCCAGCGATGGGACCCGGGAACAACCTGGGTGGCGCCGTTCTCCACGGTAAAGTCGCTGAGGGCGAACATGGACTCGACCTGGAGCAGCGGCTTTTCGGGCGGCATTTCGGGCCACGCGTCTTCATCCCGATGAATCATCTGGGCGATCTCGCCGGGGCCGATCTCGATCAATTGCGCGGTGTTGAGCAGATAATCCTGACAATTGGGCAACAGGTAATGGTCGGCGATCTCCTGCATCAGCGGCAGCCCGATGATCTCGACGAAGGTCTTCGACTTGGCCGGAAGGCCGTCGAGGCGGATGGTCTTGGAGCCATAAAACTCAACAAAGAACTCGTCGGTCGGGTGGCGCAGCCCGGGCGCGGTCCCGGCGACGACGGCGTCGAGTTCACGGTTGAGGCCTGCAATGTGGCCAGCGCCGAGCGCGTCTTCGACGATGACGGCGCCATCACGGTCCAGCGCCTCGCATAGCGCCCCGCAACCGGCGCTGGCGGGAATGCGGTCGAGTGTCGGCATGGCCATACCTACCGTTATTCGTTGTCGGGGGATGAAGTATGGCCGGTGGCTAAGGGCCAAGGCAATCGGTAACGGCGATGACCGCGCATTGAATACAGGTCTCCCGGCGGCGGGACGGTGATAGACTTTTCACCGACGGGGCCCTGACTGGCGGATATCGATCCAGAGGAGAACAATCTCTGCCACCCGCGCGACGCCAGGCCCTGGACGATCTTGCCTTGCATGAATATCGGCCGCTGCTTCGAGAGCTCGGCGCGCTGATGGTGCGGCCAGCAACCTAGGTTATCGCCAAAGTCTCGGCGACCGCGTCAGCAGAAAACATTCGACAGGCGCCACAGTCGGGCTATGGTTGATCCATCAAACAGTAACTTGAAATGTGTCGAGGGAACTCCCGGTGGCAATTTCCGGGACCGGGATTGACCATATTATTCAAAATAAGTTGTAGGAGCACACCATGAAGAAGATGGAGCTAAGCAAGTTCAAGGACATGCTCGCCGGCGGTCAGCTGAATCGCCGACAGATCAATCAGGTATTGGCGACGATCGGCATCGCCACGGTGACAGTGCCGGTAGCCGGTAATTGGGCGCAGGCCGCGTCCAATCTGCAACTCTTCACCTGGGCGGTCTACGACTCCCCGGAACTGCACCCGGCGTACATCGAGAAGTATGGCGCGTCGCCGAGCGCCAGTTTCTTCGCCGACAATGACGAAGCCGTCCTCAAGCTGCAAGCGGGCTACCCGTCCGACGTGACGGTGCCGACCAGCTTTATGATCAGCCGCTACCGGGATGCCGGATTGCTCACGCCCATCGATACCTCGCGCATCGACGCCTTTGGCGATATCTTCAGCGAACTTTCATCGATCAAGGGCATGGTCGTGGATGGCAAGCAATGGGGTTTACCATGGTCGTGGGGCAATAGCTCGATCATCTTCCGGCCGGACCTGGCCCCGGAGTATTCGGGCGCCGCGAACAACAGCTGGGAGATTATGTGGGATCCGAAGTATTCCGGCCGTATCGCCCAGCGCGACAGCATGGACGCGGCGGTGCTTCAGGCCGCCCTGTTGATCGGCATCGACGATGTCTACACCATGAACGACGATGAGATCGAACAGGTCCGGGCCAAGTTGCAGGAACAGCGTGGGCTTTTGCGCTACTACTGGAGCAGCGATTCGGACATGGAGCAGTCGTTCGCCGGCGGCGAGTTGATCGCCGCTTATTCGTGGAACAGCAGCTATTCGCGGATGCTGAAGCAGGGCATCAATGTGGAATGGATGAACCCGAAGGAAGGTATCTTTACGTGGTGCGACACACAGGTGCTGTTGAAGAGCGGTTCGGCCTCGGACGACGAGAGGTACGACTATCTCCACGCCACCCTGACCCCCGAAGCCGGTAAGTTCATGATCGAGGAATTCGGCTTCGGCAGCGCCAACGAAAAGGCCTTCGATATCGCCGACAAGATGCTCATGAACGAGTTCGGCTACTCCGATCCCGCGGCCCTGATCTCGGGCAGCTTGCTGTTCGAAACCTGGGATCCC
>JAYGEF010000351.1:0-7987 GCA_046582535.1 Alphaproteobacteria bacterium | reverse complement strand
GCCGGCACCCGGATCGAGCCGCCGCCGTCGCTGGCATGGGCCGCCGGCACCACCCGCGCGGCGACCGCCGCCGCCGCGCCGCCGCTCGAGCCGCCGGGAATATGATCCAGGTTCCACGGGTTGCGGGTGGCGCCGTGCAGCGTCGGCTCGGTGGCGTAGCTGAGGCCGAATTCAGGCGAATTTGTCCGCCCGAACGGCACCAGCCCGGCCCCTATGAAACGCTCGACCAGGGTGCTGGTGGTATCGCAGACATAATGTTCGAACAGCCGTGAGCCGTTGGTCAGGGGTGTGCCTTTGAGGGCCGCGCCGAGGTCCTTAAGGGGAAAAGGCACGCCGCTGAGCGGCCCTTTCGGCAGGCCCGCCGCGATGGCCTCGCGGGCCCTGTCATAGAACCGCACGGTGAAGGCGTTGATCACCGCATTGGTCGCCTCGACCCGCGCGATGGCCTCATCGAGCAGCTCATTAGCGCTAACCTCGCCGTTGCGCACCAGCTCGGCGAGGCCGAGGGCGTCATAGGAGTCGTAGTCGGGAATGATGGTCATGGCGGGGTCCTCAGCTTTGCAGTTCCTCAAGGTTCTCGTAGAGTTTGAGCGCGTCCGGGTTGGCCAGGGCGTCCTTGTTGCGCACCGGGCGGCCGTGGATCACGTTGCGTACGGCGAGTTCGACAATCTTGCCCGAAATGGTGCGCGGAATTTCGGCGACCTGAATGATCTTGGCCGGCACGTGGCGCGGCGTGGTGTTGGCCCGGACCTCGGCCTTGATGCGGTCGCTTAAGGTCTGGTCGAGGGTGACGCCGGGGCGCAGCACCACGAACAGCACCACGCGCACGTCACTGTCCCACTGCTGACCGACGCAGATGCCCTCGATGACCTGGTCGATCTTCTCGACCTGGCGGTAGATTTCCGAGGTTCCGATGCGCACCCCGCCGGGATTGAGCACGGCATCCGAACGGCCATGGATGATCATGCCGCCCCGTTCGGTCAGCTCGACGAAATCGCCGTGGTTCCAGATGTTGGGGAAGCGGTCGAAATAGGCGGCGTGATACTTGGCGCCGTCGGCGTCGTCCCAGAACCATACCGGCATGGAGGGGAAGGGGCGGGAGCAAACCAGCTCGCCCTGCTCACCGACCAGGGGCTGGCCGTCATCGTCGTAGACCTCGACCTTGAGACCCAGGGCCCGGGTCTGGAGCTCGCCGCGCCACACCGGGCCGGCGGGATTGCCTAGGGCGAAACAGCCCATGATGTCGGTGCCGCCCGATATGGACGACAGGCACAGGTCCGCCTTGACGGCGTCGTAGACGTAGTCGAAGCCCTCGGGCGCCAGGGGCGAGCCGGTGGACAGCACGGCGCGCAGTTGGCTCAGGTCGTGACCGTCCTTGGGCCGCACACCAGCCTTTTCCAGGGCGGCGATATACTTGGCCGAGGTGCCGAAGATAGTGATGCCCTCGTCGGCGGCATAGCGCCATAGGGTCTCGCCGTCGGGATAGAACGGCGAGCCGTCGTAGAGCATCACCGTGGCCCCCATGGCGAGACCGCTGACCAGCCAGTTCCACATCATCCAGCCACAAGTGGTGAAGTAGAACAGCCGGTCGTCCTCGCCCACGTCCGTATGAAGGCGGTGTTCGCAATGGTGCTTGATCAGGGTGCCGCCGGCGCCGTGGACAATGCACTTGGGCATGCCCGTGGTGCCCGACGAGTACATGATGAACAGCGGGTGGTCGAACGGCAGTTGCTCGAACGCGATGTCGCCGCCCGGCGCGTCGCCCAGGTAGTCGGCGAAGTGAACCGCGTTCTCCAGGCCGCTAATGTCTGGGTTTTCGGCCGCTAAAGACACCACCACGACCCGGCCGATGCTCGGCGAACGGGCGGTGATGCCGGCGGCCCGCTCGAGGCTGTCGACGGTCTTGCCGTTGTAGAAATAGCCGCCGGCGGTAAACAGCACCTTGGGCTCGATCTGGCCGAAGCGGTCCATCACCCCCTGGACACCGAAGTCCGGCGAGCACGACGACCACACGGCGCCGATGCTGGCGGTGGCCAGCATGGCGATGATGGTCTCGGGCATGTTGGGCATGAAGCCGCCGACCCGGTCGCCGGCGACCACGCCCTCGGCGCGCAAGGCCCGGGCGAGGCGGCCGACCTGGTCATGCAGATCGGCGAAGGACAGCCGGCGCGTGGCGCCGGTCTCGGCGCGAAACACCAGGGCGTCGCCGTCATCGCGGCGGCGCAGCAGGTTCTCGGCGTAGTTAAGCCGGGCGCCTGGGAACCATTGGGCGCCGGGCATTTTATGGCCGTCAACCAGCACGTCGTCCCATTCCTTGGACGCAATAATCCCACCGAAGCGCCAGACGCTGGTCCAGAATTGCTCGATATTGTCGATCGACCACTGATACAGGGCGTCATGGTCCGCCAGGGTCACCCCCCACTCGGTCTCGACCACCTGGCGGAAGGCGGTGATGTTGGCGGCCTTGGCGCGGGCGGCCGACGGGCGCCATAGTGGTGAACTCATAATTATCTTCCCTGATCGAATGGTCGCGGATTATTGCCCGACCTTGGCGTCGGTGCAATTGCTCGCGTGGACCGGGCGGCCTGGTTCACAGTGGCCGCAGAACATTACGAGGAGGATACGGTCATGGAAATGCCCCGCTTCGACGCCGACGCGGCGCTCGCCGATGTTTCCGCTGCTCTCGATGAGGCCGGCTGTGCCATTGTCGAGAACCTGGCGGGCGAGGCGACCATCGACGCCCTCGCCGCCGATCGCGAACCGGTCATCGAGGCGCGCTGGATCGGTATCGACGAATTCGCCGTCTTCAAGACCAAGCGGGTGTCGGGCCTCATGGCCTTGTCCGCCGCGGCCCGCGAGATGGCGCTCAACCCGCTGGTTCTGGGCGCCGCCGAGACTCTGCTGTTGCCTCATTGCGACGCCATACAGCTTCATGTCACCCACACCGTGGCCATTGGTCCCGGCGAGAAGATCCAGCAAGTCCACCGCGACGACGGCATCTGGTATGTGCCGGATCCGAAGCCGCCCCTGGCGCTCCATTGCATGTGGGCGGTGACCGACTTCACGGCCGAGAACGGCGGCACCCAAATCGTTCCGGGCAGCCACCTGTGGCCGGCCGACCGCGAACCCGAGGCCAGCGAAATCATCTCCACGGTGATGCCGCGCGGCTCGGTGGCGCTCTATAGCGGCGCGACCTGGCACGGCGGCGGCGCCAACAACTCCAACGGCCCGCGCATCGGCGCTCTGATCGGCTATCTGCTGGGCTGGCTGCGCCAGGAGGAAAACCAATACCTCACCGTGCCGCCGGACCTGGCCCGGAGCTTTCCGGAAAAGCTCCAGCGCCTCATCGGGTACAGTATGCACGGTGGTCACCTGGGCTGGATCGATCACGGCGATCCTCACCGGGTGCTGGAAGACGAGCCCGACGCCTCTAGCCGGGTGTTTTAGGCCGGGTGTTTTAGGCGAAGCGTTCCGCGGCAACAAAAGCACGCTGGTGTTCGCCGCGCATGACCACGCGGCCATCCTGTTCGACGGTTACCGCGAAGGTCACCCGCCGGCCCTCGACCGCCGCTACCGTGGCCTGCACATCGACCGGCTGGCCGGCCACGGCCGGGGCAATGTGGTCGAGGGCGAATCGGGTGCCAACGGTGACCTCGCCGTCCTCGTAACAGTCGGCGATGAGGCCGTAGCAGGCGTCCTCGATATGTAGGATCAGGGCAACACTGGAAACCACCTCAACGCCGACATTTCCTGCCGCCGCCGCCGTATCGTTGGGCGCCGTGGGGAAGCTTTTGCGCAGCGAAATACCAAGTCTAACCGGCTTCATAAGCTATTTGCCGGACGCATAATTCGGTCACCTGCAATCACCGCCACACGCCTCCTGGGTTCGATTCCGGCCGCTCTATACGCCGCTCGTCGCCACTATCATCGGCCATCGTTCAATTTTTATCACGGCTGTTCACGAGGGCTTAATGAAGCTTTGTTACATTCCGAAATGCTCGATGTCGAAATAAATGTCAGGGATAGGTGATGCCCGGGAAATTTGAAAACGTCTTTGGCGAACTGTTGACAACTGTCTTCATGCGGGGCGCCCTTGGTCTTGTGATTTTGCTAGCCATGGGGCTTTCGGCCCAGGCCAACCACCTGCCGTCCAGCTACCAGATCAGGCCGGGCGATAAACTGACGATTACCGTCCTCGGCCACCACGACCTGTCCGGCGAGGTCAAAGTCGGCGAGTCGGGGCGCGCTGTCTTGCCGCTGGTCGGGCCGGTCGCCGCCGGCGGTATGACTCTTCGCCAGTTTCGCGACTACTTCACCGCATCCCTGAACAAAGGCTATGTGCTCAGCCGGCAGGTCACCGTCGATGTGATTAACTACAGCGAAATTGAGATTATCGGCCAGGTCGAAAGTCCGGGAACCTGTGCTCATTTGGAGGGCATGACCGTCGCCGTGGCGGTGGAGACCGCCGGTGGCTTTACCAAGAAGGCCTATGAGCGACTGGTCGTTGTCGTGCGCGCCGATGATCCCACCAGGACGCCCATCGAATTGAGCCTCGAAGAACAGATCCTGCCTGGCGATATGATCGAGGTTGTACGCCGCATGTTCTAGAGGCGCTTGGTTCTCCCTGACGGCAAGTCAAGACCGCCAATCGCCGGTCGTGCCGTCTTGAACTTGCCTCGTCGAGGGCGCGGCCCAGTCCGGCGACGCGATTACCCTGCTCGACGAGGCGTTGGCGGCCGCTGGGCTAGCAGATCACGGCGGCGAAGCGCAGGCCGAAGCCGTCGGGGTCGGTGAACGTGAAGTCGCGCAGGCCATAGTCGCGGTCGGCGATGGGCTCGATGATATCGGCGTTCTGGGCGGTGACCAGTTTCCAGCGGTGATCGACGTCGGCGACCATGATCCGCAGGTTGGCCTGGGGAATGTCGGGACGGGGCGGCAGGTCATGGCGGAGATCGAGGAACAGGTACCGCCCGACCCACGCAAGGGCGGTGAAATCATCATCCGCGCTAACCAGGTCGAAGCCGATCCCGCGGTAGAATGCCGCAGCCCGGTCCATGTCGCGAATCTGAATTTAGACCACCAATTGCTCCAATTGAGCGTTGAAATCTTCCGCCATGACGCCCTTACCTTGTGTTGTGCCGCCGAATTCCGTTCGGCGGCGTTTTGTCACACACTTTAACATATCCCCATCGCGGCCTTTATCACGGCGCAAGAATGGCGCGCCAATATAGCGACTGTTGGGGCGTGGACCGACGCAAATGCGACCCTGCCACGCCATTGTTTCATGGGCAAGCAAGCCCGCACGAACACGCCACTTATGGGCCCTTGCCGCACGATCGGGAAACCCTTTTGGGATGTGTGTCATGTTCACCGAAACCGACAGATTTCTTCGCGCAACCACGCCGACCCGATGTCTTCGCCTCGCCCTTGTCGCCGCCATTCTGCTCGCAGCGGCGGCGATACCGGCCCTGGCCGGTCCGGTGACGGCGGAATACCGGGTCGGTCCAGGCGACCGGCTCAACGTCGCCGTATTTGGCCAGCCTGATCTCTCTGGTGAGGTCCAGGTCAATGGTTCCGGACGGTTCTCCATGCCGTTGATTGGTCAGATGCCGGCCAGTGGCAAAACCGTGTCCGAGGTTCAGAGCGCGATTATCAAAGCTCTCGATGCCGACTATATCATCAGCCCCCGGGTCACCGTCGAGGTCGTCAACTATCGGCCATTCTACATTCTCGGCCAGGTCAACCGGCCCGGCAGATATTCCTATATCGAGGGCATGACCGTACGCATGGCGGTGGCGATCGCCGGCGGCTTCACCCGCCGGGCGCCTGAGGACACGGTAATCGTGTTCCGCGCCAACGATCCCGAGCAACTTCCGCTTTCGGTCAGCTTGGGCGAATTGCTGCTGCCCGGCGACTCCATCGATGTGGAGCGGCGCCCGTTCTAGAGTCAATCCTGCCTGCCACGCGAGACCGGCGCCTGCCACGCGAGACCGGCGTCTGGCGGGGGGCAGTTGCCCGCCATGGTGACTGGCGCAAGGGCGGCGTCGCCCCTATGGTCGGTCCATGCCCGTGACCGCCATCCCCGATACAATTGCACCGACCCGAACCGCCAGCGCCGCGCCCGTCAGCGACAATCCGATCCAGGGCGCCGTGCTGATGATTGTCGCCGCCGCTTTCTTCACCGCCATGACGGCGATGATCCGCCATCTGTCGACCTCCATTGATCCCCTCGAGCTGGTCTTCTTCCGTAACTTCTTCGGCCTCGTGGTGCTGTTGCCGTGGCTCATGCGTAACGGCTTTGGGGCGCTTCGCACCAGCCGCCTGCCTCTGCTTCTGGGCCGCACCGCCGTCGGCCTGACAGCCATGATCACCTGGTTTTCAGCGATCTCGATCATGAACCTGGGGGACGCGGTGGCGCTGAGTTTCACGGCGCCCCTGTTCGCCACCGTGGCGGCGGTGTTCATCCTCGGCGAGGTCGTGCGGGCGCGACGCTGGACCGCGGTTATCATGGGCTTTTTCGGGGCGATGATAATCCTCCGCCCGGGCGTCATCGAGATTTCGCCGGTCGCCATGATGGTGCTGCTGTCGTCCCTGATGATGGGCCTCTCGGTGTGCCTGGTGAAGTTGTTGTCGCGCACCGAGCCGGTCATGACCATCGTCTTCTACATGGTGCTGTTCCTGACCCCGGCGTCGCTGATCCCGGCGCTGTTTGTCTGGACCACCCCGACCCTGACCGAACTGGCCTGGATGCTGGCCATCGGCGCTTGCGGCAGCCTCGGCCATATCTGCTTCACCCGCGCCTTCTCCATGGCCGAGGCGACGGCCATCCTGCCGTTCGATTTCGTCCGCCTGCCCATGATGGCCGTGGTCGGCTGGCTCGCCTTCGACCAGGTGCTCGATTTCTGGTCCGGCGTCGGCGCCGCCGTCATTATCGCCACCACGGTCTACATCGCCCACCGCGAGGCGCTCCACCAGCGGCGAAACCAGCAAAGCGAAGCGGGTTTGACCACAGAGACACAGAGGCACAGAGAAGTAAGAGGAAATTAGTAAGGGCGCTACGCGCCGAAAAAACCCTTCTCACGTTATCTTCTTCCTCTGTGTCTCTGTGCCTCTGTGGTCATCTAATCTTCTTCTTTTTCTTCGTCCTCCCCCGGCGCCGTTTTGTCCAGGAACGCCCGGGCCTGGCCGAAGTGTTCCGGGGCGAGGGCCGAGCGGACGGCGGCGATGGCGGCGATCAGGACCGAGGCGTCGTCGGTGAAGCCGAAGCCGAGGATGATGTCGGGGATGACGTCGAACGGCATAATGAAATAGGCCAGCGCGCCGAGCAGCACGGCACGCACGTAGGTCGGTGTTTTCGAGTCCATGGCGCAGTAGTAGGCGGCCAGGGCGTCTTCCATGAAGGGGACGCGGCCCAGGGTCTTGTGCAGCTTGTCCCAGAACCGCTCGCGGACGAGCTTCTCGTCCTTGCGCAGCTTGTCCAGGTCGAACTGCTCTTGGTCGTCTTCGGGCATTGCAGGGATATGGGGAATGGGGCCGTACGGTGCAATGGCGCGGCTTTTTTGAAAAGCGCGTTCACGCGCCCGGTCTTGTACCACACGGACTGGGGCTCCCGCCGAACGGTCGGCGACCCGCGGTCGCGGGCTGAAAGAAGATAAAGCCGGCAGCTTGGCGCGGACGGCATTGCAAGCTAACGTGAGCCCATGCGGGATCCCTTTGGCGAGGCGCCATCGGCGGCGGAAATTCAGGCTTTGGCGACCAAGGCCCTGGAGTTGATTCCCGACAATCTGCGGCGCCATCTCGGCGGCGTCGCCATTCTGGTCGAGGAGTTTCCCGACGAGGAGACGGCGGCCGAAATGGAACTCGATAGCCCGTTCGACCTGCTCGGCCTCTACCACGGGGTCTCCCTCGACCACAAGAGCGTCGGCGACTTGCCGGAGGATGTCGACCGCATCCTGCTCTACCGCCGGCCGTTGCTCGACTTGTGGTG
>JAYGEF010000347.1:0-2629 GCA_046582535.1 Alphaproteobacteria bacterium | reverse complement strand
CAACACCGCGTTGGCGATGTCCTCGGGCATGGTCACGCGCTTGAGCGCCATGTCCTGGACGTACTCGTCATAAACCTGCTCGTAGGTCCAGCCCCGCACCCGCGCCTTCTCGTGGCACAGCTTGTCCATGCGCGGGGTGTGAACGATGCCCGGGCAGATCACGTTGACGGCGATGCCGTACTCGCCGGCGTCCAGCGCCGCCGTCTTGGTCAGGCCGCGGACGCCCCATTTCGACGACGAATAGGCGGCGCGGTACTTGTAACCACGGATGCCCGATGAGCCGCCGATATTGATGATCCGGCCGGCGCGCTGCTCGATCATGGTCGGCATGACATGCTTGAGGGGCAGGAAGGTGCCGCGAATGTTGGACGAGATGACGTAGTCGAAGTCATCGTTATCGAGTTCCCACACCGGGGTCTCGATGGGACCGGTGACGCCGGCGACGTTGACCAGCACGTCGATGCGCCCGTCGAACACCTCCAGCGCCTTGGCGACCATGGCCTTGACATCGGACTCAACGGTCACGTCGGTGCTGATGGTCTCGGCCTGGCGGCCCATGTCGCGAACTTTTGCAGCAACCGCCTCGAGCGGCGGTATGTCGCGGGCGGTGAGCAAGAGATCGGCGCCTTCGCGGGCCATGGCCAGGCTGATCGCCTCGCCCATGCCCTTGGCGCCGCCGGTAACGATGGCCTTGATGTTTTCCAACCTCATGATGAGTCCCCTCCAGTGTTGTCACTGCCGGGCGGGCCGTAACCGCCGCCGCCGCAGCTTTCGAGAATGATCCGGTCGTCGCGCACCAGGCGCACATGGGTCTTGCCGCTTAGCTCTTCGCTCTCACCATTGGCCCGTATCAGGGTGACGCGGAACGGCTCGCCGGCCTCGCCACCCTGTAACCCGTAGGGCGGTATCACCCGGCGTTCGAACATGGTGGTCAGGCCGACCTGGTCGCCAGTGATACGGTACTCGCGGACCATCCCGTCACCGCCGCGATGGGCACCGGCGCCGCCGGATCCCCGACGCAGAGCATGTCGCACAACGCACAACGGGTATTCGGTTTCGACCACCTCCGCCGGGGTGTTCATAACGTTGGACATGTGGACCCGCACCACCGGTGCGCCGTCGCGGTCGATGCGCGCGCCCTCGCCGCCCCCGTGAGTCTCGTAGAACGTCGTCCAGCGGCCGTCGCGGGGATGGCGGCCACTGAACAGCAGCAGCCCCGACGTGGTCGGCCCGCCCGCCGTCAGACGCTCGGGGATGACTGCTTCGAGGGCCAGGAAGATAGCGTCGGCGACCCGCTGGGTGGTCTCGTGATTGCCGCCGACTACCGGGCTTTCCACCGGCGGGTCGAGCAGCGAGCCCGGCCGGGTGATGATGGTCAGCGGCCGATAACAGCCGGCGTTGGGCTGGATCTCGGGACCGGCCGCCGCCTTGATGGCGTAGAACACCGAGGCGGCGGTGGAAAACCGGGTGGTGTTGAGCGGTCCCGGCACGGCATCGTCGGTTTCGGAGAAATCGAATGTCGCCTCGTCGCCGGCGATGGTCAGCCGCACCCGGACCGAGGCCGGCGGACCACCGGCGCCGTCGTCATCGAGCTGGTCATGGCCTTCATAGACGCCATCGGTGATGGCTTCGAGGGCGGCGCACATCTGGGCTTCCGACTGATCGTGCAGCGCCGCGATACAGGCCCGCACCGTGTCGCCGCCGTGACGACTAATCAATTCGACCAAGCGCTGGTCGGCGGTCCGGGTCGCCGCCATCTGGGCCAGGATGTCGCCCTCACGCTCGGGTGCGCCGCGCAGATTGGCGAGGATGACGTCGAGCTTCTCGCGGTCGGTGCCCTCGTCGGTAAACACCCGTAGCGGCGGAATGCGCAGGCCCTCCTGCCAGGCATCGGTGGCATCGGGCACATAGCTTCCCGGCCGGGCGCCGCCGATGTCGGCCCAGTGGGCCAGACTGACCGCGAACGCCTCGAGACGGCCGTCGACATAGACCGGGCGGATCGCCTTGACGTCGGGCAGATGGTTACCGCCGACCTCGGGCAGGTTGAGGAACCACACGTCGCCGGGCGCCAGTTGCTCCGCCGGCACGCGCTTGAGGAACTCCTTCACGGTCGCCGCCATGACCCCCATGTGGACCGGAATATCGCGGCCCTGGGCAATCAGTTCGCCAGTGGCGCTGGTTAGCGCCGACGACAAGTCGCCGGCCTCGCGCAGCAGCGGTGAGCGCGCCGAGCGCATGACCACCACAGACATTTCCTCGGCGATGGCGGTCAGGGCGTTACGCACCACCTCGACGGTGAAGGGATCGACAGGGTTCATGGTCATGCCGGCACTCCGGCGTCGATGTGGAGGTGGCCGCCGCTGTCGGCCCAGGCCGTGGCGCCGGGATCGACCACCACGGTCGACCATTCGTCCTCGATCACCGCCGGGCCGGCGATACGCTGGTCGACGGCGAGGTCGGCCCGGGCGAAGCGCGGCGTGGCGAGCGCGCCGTGGCCCTCGAAGACGCAGGGACTGGTCGAGGTCGGGCGCGCCTCATCGCCGGCCACAACGGTGGGCAGGCGATCGGGGGCGTAGGCCGGCGCCGCCGAAACGGTAATGCGAAGCGCCTCGACCTCCCACGGCTCGTC
>JAYGEF010000307.1:0-1919 GCA_046582535.1 Alphaproteobacteria bacterium | reverse complement strand
AGGGCCAGAGTCAGTAGCGATGCACGCCGGGCTTTGTCCGTGGGCGCCATGTCCGAGCCATATTCCATGGACGGCGAGCGATCGCACCACAGCCAGATGCTCTCGGCGGCTTCCCACTCGTTCTCGCGAACGAAGACGTGGGAACTGCGCGCCGACTGGCGCCAATCGACCCGGGTGGTCTCTTCACCAGGTTGATAGCGGCGGTATTGCCAGAAGGTCTCGCCAATGCCGACCCGGCGGCGGCCGTGAACGCCCTGGGCAACAATCGAGGCGACCCGCTCGGCGGCGACCAGCAACGGCGGCAGGGTCGCGGCGAGCAGCTCGGCCTGCTGGCGACTCGCGACCGAAGGATTAGGCACGATGGGCGATCAGGCGAAGGGCGCGCACAGCCGCTCGATCACATGATCGATCACCACGCCATCGGCGCGGGCGGCGAAATTGAGCGCCATGCGGTGGCGTAATATCGGTCCGGCAAGATGAACCACATCGTCGAGGGACGGCGCCAGGCGGCCATCGAGAATAGCCCGCCCCCGCACCGCCATCATGAAAGCCTGGCTGGCCCGAGGTCCGGGACCCCAGGCCACATGATTGCGGACGTCGTCGAATTCGGACGTTTCGGGCCGGCCCGAGCGGACCAGGGTCAGGATGGCATCGACCACGCTCTCGCCGACCGGCATGCGGCGCAACAGGTGCTGGGCCGCCAGCATCTCGTCGGCGGTCATCATTTCGACCGGCTGTTCTTCGTTGATACCGGTGGTAGCGATCAGCATGCCGCGCTCGGCCGCCAGATCCGGGTAGGTGATATCGATCTGCATGAGGAAGCGGTCAAGCTGGGCCTCGGGCAATGGATAGGTGCCCTCCTGCTCCAGCGGGTTCTGGGTCGCCAGCACATGGAACGGCGTCGGCAGCGGGTGGCGCTGGCCGGCGATGGAGACTTCGTGCTCCTGCATGGCCTGGAGCAGGGCCGACTGGGTGCGCGGGCTGGCCCGGTTAATTTCGTCGGCCATGAGCAACTGGCAAAATACCGGTCCCTGGATGAAACGAAATGAGCGCCGCCCGGTTTCGCTCTCCTCAAGCACCTCGGAGCCCAGGATATCGGCGGGCATCAGGTCGGGGGTGAACTGGACGCGTTTCTCGCTGAGACCAAGAACCACGCCAAGGGTTTCCACCAGGCGGGTCTTGGCCAGACCCGGCACACCAATGACCAAGGCGTGACCGCCGGCCAACAGCGTGATAATGGTTTCATCAATGACATGGCTTTGGCCGAAAATAATGCGCCCCATGCGGTCGCGCACCGTGGCCATTTTTTCGCCCAGAAGGTCGATCTTTGACGCCAGATCCTGGCTCGATTCAACCGCAGTGGGCAGTGCTTCCGACATCGACTATGCTCCGTTTACCTCGAACCGTGGTTCGCCGCGAAAGACAGCCATATGACGAAGTCAACATTTGACCCCACCACCTTGGCCGCGTCCCTGGAAGACGATAACATCGTTGTACCGGGGCGCACCACTGGCAGCCGCCCCGACCCCGTCATCTGTGACGATCTGCAAATGCGCATCGCCCGTGACGGAACGTGGTTCTACCATGGCTCGCCCATTAGCCGCAAACCACTGGTGCGGCTTTTTGCATCGGTGCTCAGTCGCGACGAGGACGGTGTCTACTGGTTGACCACGCCAGTGGAAAAGGGCCGGGTCGAGGTCGACGATGCGCCGTTCCTGGCGGTCGCGGTCGAGATCACGGGCACGGGCAAGGACCAATTGCTCCGCTTCCGCACCAACCTGGACCATGAGATCACGGCCGGACCTGAAAATCCGCTACGGGTCGAGCTTGACCCGGTGACCCAGGAGCCGTCGCCCTATGTGCTGGTGCACGGCCGCCTTGAAGCGTTGATCGCCCGTAGTGTGTTCTACGAACTGGTC
>JAYGEF010000300.1:0-7173 GCA_046582535.1 Alphaproteobacteria bacterium | reverse complement strand
CCCCGGAGGTGCTGAACACCACCGTCGAAATGACGACCAGAACCACGCCGGTGAAATGGCTGGAATCGCGGCCCCGCTGCTTGAACATAAATTTCCGTTGATGTGGTGATTGGCTAGTATCGATTTTTCACTAGGGAAACGTGTCATGGGCCGAACCGACAGGCTGTTCGACATCATCCAGGTGCTGCGCTCCGCCCCGGGCCCGATTTCGGCGGCGTCCATCGCCGTGACGTTGGAGGTCTCGCCGCGCACCATCTATCGCGACATGGCAACGCTCCAGGCCATGCGAATACCCATCGAAGGCGAGGTCGGCGTGGGCTACGTTATGGGTCGGGGCTACGACTTGCCGCCGCTGAACTTCGATGAGGAGGAGCTCGAGTCGATCGTCGTCGGTGTCAACCTGCTCGTCCGGACCGGCGACAAGGCCCTTCAGCGGGAAGCGGATCGGGTGTTGTCGAAAATCCAATTGAACCGGACCCCCCACGACCCGCTGCGGGTCTCGGATTGTTGGGGGCATCGACGCGCCCCTGAAGGTCAGCCTGGACGTGTTCCGTCACGCAATTTGTCATGAACAGAAGCTGAGAATTCAGTACCAGAATGCCGAAAGCATCCACAGCGACCGGACAATCCTGCCCCTGGCGCTGACCTACTACGTGGAGGTCGCCGTGGTCTCCGCATGGTGTGAACTGCGCGGTGACTTCCGTCACTTCCGTGCCGACCGGGTTCTTGATTGTCAGGCCTTGACGCAGAATTTCCACGGTTGGGGCCAGCAACTGCGCCGGCGGATAGATTTGGCGACGCCTGAATAATCGGTTGTCTGTGCGCGGCGCGCTGTCATGGTTCGCCGCCCGGTTTCCGGCGGTAAACTTGTTTGTGTACAAATGGTATTGCCGGCGCCGGAGCGACGGCCTATATCAACTATGTCAACAACAACAGCGGCGGGACTATGAGTGCGCTTTCTCTGGCCTTTGGGCTTGAATTCGGTGACCTCTATGAGCGCGACGGGCTGGTCACGGTGGATGCCGCCTTCGTGGCTCATATGGTCGAGGCCGACGGCGATCTTGGCGCGCAACTCGCCGCCGCCCGCGCCGCCCCTAGTGA
Source organism: Alphaproteobacteria bacterium (assembly GCA_046582535.1). Taxonomy (GTDB): domain Bacteria; phylum Pseudomonadota; class Alphaproteobacteria; order JAAXGF01; family JAAXGF01; genus JAYZAP01. The sequence goes on along the minus strand of JAYGEF010000300.1, from coordinate 6,072 downwards.
TCTTGACGACAAAGTCGCGGCCCAGCTCATGGTCGATCTGGCGCCCCATGTTGAGGATTTCATCGCCACCCTGTTCGCCATCGAGACCGAGGTCCAGGCCTTGGCCGCCAGCCACGATGAACTGGCGCCGCTTTACGCCTGCAAGCGATTGTTCGTGCAGCGCCGTGCCGCCAAGCGGATCAAGGCCGACGAAGCCGCCGGGTTCGACATGGCGGCGATCGAGGCAGGACTAGAAGCGTTGCTTGGTGCTGCTGTCGATGAGATCGGTTTCGCCACGGCGGTCATGGGCTGGCTCGACAACGAAGAGGCTCACGGCGAGGCCCTCGAGAAGGCGCTCCATTTCGCCGCCTGGGCGACCCTGACGCCCGAGGGTCAGGCGCGGTTCGGCCGCGGCATCCTGTTCTAGCTGCCGCGCAAGCCCGATCCCCAACGTCTGGTGCCGGTGGCAACCGGTAAGTTGCACGGCCATGACATGTTGGGCCTGCCGGCCGAGCACCTGCGCCGCCGCGATGGCTTCGCCCTGACCGACGAGGGCATGGATCTGACGGCGGCATTGGACCAGGCCAACTACTGCATTTTCTGCCACAATCAGGGTAAGGACTCGTGCCGCACGGGCCTGCGCGACCGCGACGGCGTGTTCCGCACCAGCCCATCCGGCGTGACCCTGACCGGCTGCCCCCTGGAGGAGCGGGTCTCCGAGCTCAACCTGGTCAAGTCCCAGGGCCATTCCATCGGCGCCCTGGCCATCGTCACCGTGGACAACCCCATGGCGGCGGCCACCGGCCACCGCATCTGCAACGACTGCATGAAGGCCTGCATCTACCAGAAGCAGGAACCGGTGGATATTCCCCAGGTCGAGACCCGCACCCTCACGGATGTGCTGGCGCTGCCCTGGGGCTTCGAGGTCTACAGCCTGCTGACCCGCTGGAACCCGCTGGATTTTGCCCGGCCTCTGCCGCGTCCCGACAGCGGCCGCAAAGTTCTGGTGGTCGGCCTCGGCCCGGCCGGCTTCAATCTGGCTCATCACCTGATGAACGATGGCCACGCCGTGGTCGGCATCGACGGCCTCAAGATCGAAGCCTTGCCGGGTGGGGTGTCCGGGGTCGATATCAGCGGTGGGCGCGTTGCCTTCGAACCAGTGCGTGATGTGGAAGCCCTGTTCGAATCCCTCGATGACCGGGTCATGGCCGGCTTCGGCGGCGTCGCCGAGTACGGCATCACCGTGCGCTGGAACAAGAATTACCTCAAACTGGTGCGCCTGTTGTTGGAACGGCGCGCCCAGTTCGCCATGTTCGGCGGTATTCGCTTCGGCGGCACCATCACCGCCGAGGACGCCTTTGCCCTGGGGTTCGATCACATCGCCCTCGCCGTGGGGGCGGGCAAGCCCACGGTGCTGCCTATCCCCAACGGCCTCGCGCGCGGCGTGCGGGCGGCGTCGGACTTCCTCATGGCGCTGCAACTGACCGGCGCGGCCAAGTCCGATTCCATCGCCAACATGCAACTGCGCCTGCCGGTGGTGGTCATCGGCGGCGGCCTGACGGCGATTGATACGGCCACGGAATCCTTGGCCTACTACCCGGTCCAGGTGGAGAAGTTTCTGGCCCGCTACGACGCCCTGGTGGCGCTCCGTGACGAGGCTGCGGTGCGCACCGGCTGGGACGATGAAGAGCGCGAAATCGCCGACGAGTTCATCGCCCACGCCCGCGCCATACGTGCCGAGCGCGCCGCCGCCGAGACCGAGGGCCGCGAGGCAAGGGTTCTCGACCTCCTCAATCGATGGGGCGGCGTGACCATTGCCTATCGCAAGCGGCTTATCGACTCGCCGAGCTATACCCTCAACCACGAAGAGGTCGAAAGGGCGCTGGAGGAGGGCATTCACTTCGACGAGTGCCTGTCGCCGGTGGCGGTCGATGTGGACGCCCGTGGTTATGCCCGGACCATCCGCCTCAACCGCCAGCAGCATGTCCGTGACGGCGATGGCTGGATCACCCTGGACGCAATTGAATCCTTGCCGGCGCGCAGTGTACTGGTGGCCGCCGGCACCCAGCCCAACACGGTGCTGGGCCGTGAGTATCCCGACTGCTACGCCCTCGACGGCCGCTATTTCCAGGCGGTCGACGAAGACGGTGCTCCGGTGACCCCCGAGCGCATCGCCAAGCCCCGGGACGTGCGGGTGCTGGCCTCGGTGCGGGACGACGGCCGGGCGTTAAGCTTCTTCGGCGACGTCCATCCCTCATTCGCCGGCAATGTGGTCAAGGCCATGGCCAGCGCCAAGCAGGGCTATCCCGTGGTGTCGCGCATGCTTGGGCGCGTCGCGCCCGCCAGCAGCGCCACCAACAGCGACTTCATGGCCGGGCTCAACCGCGATCTGCGGGCCACGGTCCATGCGGTCAACCGCCTGACCCCGACTATTCTCGAGGTGGTGGTGCGGGCGCCCACGGCGGCGCGGGCTTTCCGCCCCGGCCAGTTCTACCGGCTGCAGAATTTCGAGACCCGGGCTCCTCGGGTCAACGGCACCGCCCTGGCCATGGAAGGCATGGCCATGACCGGCGCCTGGGTCGATCATGACGCGGGGCTGCTCGGCCTCATCGTGCTGGAAATGGGCGGCTCGTCGGATATCTGTGCCGTGCTTGAGCCCGGCGAGCCGGTGGCGGTCATGGGGCCCACCGGCATGGCCACGGAGATCCCGGCCGACGAGACCGTGTTGCTGGCCGGCGGCGGCCTCGGCAACGCAGTGCTGTTCTCCATCGGCCGGGCATTGCGCGAGGCGGGCAGCCGGGTGCTCTACTTCGCCGGCTACAAGAAACTCGAGGACCGCTACAAGGTGGCCGATATTGAAGCCGCCGCCGATGTGGTGGTGTGGGCCTGCGACGAAGCCCCGGGCTTCACCCCCGAGCGCCCCGGCGACCTGACCTGCGCCGGCACCATCATCGACGCCATTGCCAAGTACGGGGAGGGCGCGTTGGGCGAGGCCACCATACCGCTGGGTGACGTCGATCGCATCATCACCATCGGTTCGGACCGCATGATGGCGGCCCTGACGGCGGCTCACCACGGCGTGTTGGCGGCTCATCTCAAGCCCGGCCACCAGGCTATCGGCAGCATCAACTCGCCCATGCAATGCATGATGAAGGAGATCTGCGCCCAGTGCCTGCAGACCCACCGCGACCCGGAAACCGGCCTCGAGTTCGTGGTGTTCTCCTGCTTCAACCAGGACCAGCCGCTCGACAGCGTCGACTTCGACGGCCTGGCCTCGCGGCTGCGCCAGAACTCGGTCCAGGAAAAGCTCACCGCCCAATGGGTCGATCACTGCCTGACTACATTGGATCACCGGCCGGCAGGAGAGTAGTACCGACGATCAGTTTGATCGGCGGCAAGCGCGCCATTTTGTTCGCAACAGGATGGGCCTCGCCGACCGTTTGGCGGGAGCCTGCGTGACGCCAGCCCGCGTGGCGCTTGAACGCGCCATTCAACAAGTAACGCCCATCGGCCATCCTTCATGGCCGATGGTAAAAGACGCCGAATAACGGGGATAAGTCCGCCAAGTGTATGATGCGAAAGCATCTTATTCTGGCGCCCTTGTGGATCGGACTGTGGGTATTCAAGCATTTGAAAACAAACGTATTTTGCTGGTAGATTGGCGGCCGTCATGACCTATGCCACCAGCCCACTATTCCCGTCTCTGCCGACCAGCGCCCATGAGGGCGCGGCCTTTGGCACGGGCATTCTGCCGTCTCAGACCATCCATGCGCTGATTCGCGACAAGGAGATCGTGGCGTCGGTGGAGATCAGCGCCGATCAGGTCCAGCCGGCGAGCCTGGATTTGCGCCTCGGCCCGGTGGCCTATCGGGTGCGCGCCAGTTTCATGCCCGGCCCCGGCGCCCTGGTCATGGACAAGGTCGCCCAGTTCGGCATGCACGAGATCGATATCAGCGAAGGCGCGGTGCTGGAAAAAGACTGCGTCTATATCGTGCCGTTGCTGGAGAGCGTGAACCTCGGCAACAAGCTGTCGGCCTTCGCCAACCCCAAAAGCTCGACCGGGCGGCTCGACATCTTCACCCGTTTGATCGTCGACGGCGGCACCCAGTTCGACCGGGTCGAGCGCGGTTACCGGGGGGCGCTCTACGCGGAGATCGCACCGCGCACGTTCTCCGTGGTGGTGCGCCAGGGCTCGCGGCTTAACCAGTTACGCATGCGCCGCGGTTCCTCGGCGTCGAGCCGTACGGCGCTTGAGCGGCTCCACGAGCAGGTGCCCCTGGTCGACAGCGATCCCGGTACCGAGACCATCCGCGACGACAGCATCGGGGTGTCCCTCGATCTCGGCGGCGACCCGCAAACCGGCCTGGTCGGCTTCCGCGCCAAGAAGCACGCCGACGTCATCGATGTGGATATCCGCAATCACTACGACCCCCAGGACTTCTGGGAACCAATCCACCATCGGCCGGGCAAGGGCATCGTGCTCGACCCCGACGATTTCTATATTTTGGCGACCAAGGAGGCGGTTACCGTGCCGCCGACCCACGCCGCCGAAATGATCGCCTATGACACCCTGGTGGGCGAGTTCCGGGTCCACTATGCCGGCTTCTTCGATCCCGGCTTCGGCTACGACCCGGAGCGCTGCGGCGGCAGCAAGGCGGTGCTCGAAGTGCGTTCCCACGATGTGCCGTTCATGCTCGAACACGAGCAGATTATCGGCTGGCTGCGCTACGAGCGCCTGACCGACGTGCCCGACAAGCTCTACGGCCAGGGCATCGGCTCCAACTACCAGGGCCAGGCCCTGAAGCTGAGCAAGCAGTTCAAGCCGGTGACTTGAAGTAGTGTCGCTTCGCTACAACGCATAAATCACGCCTCCGACCGCCTCAAAACAACACCCAAACTTGGGGTCTGGTGTGTTTTGCCGATCGCGCTAATATAGCGGCGGGAAAACAGGGAAACGAGAACGGGGATATGAGACAGCTGTGGCGTACCGCCATTGTCGTTGCCATCCTCGCCGCCGGGTCGATCATGCCGGCGGCGGCGGCTGATCCGTTCGACGACGCCTTCAATACATACATGGCCGGCGACTATTCCGCCGCCATCAAGATGATGGATAAGCTCGGCCGGGACGGCGACATTCGTGCCCAATACATGATGGGCCGCATGTTCAGCGAGGGCGAAGGCGTTCGCGAGGACGACGCGGCGGCCGCCAAGTGGTATCAAGTCGCCGCCGACCGGGGCGACGTGGTATCCCAACTGTCACTCGGCACCTTCTACGTCAACGGCGTCGGCGTGGCGCAGAATTTTGTCGAGGCCAATAAATGGCTCACCCTGGTTTCCTTGGGCGACAACCGCACCGCCAAGGGTCAGGCGCTTGAGGTTCGTGACCTCATCTCTCAGCTCATGACAGCGGATCAGATCGACGAGGGCGAGCGTCTCGCCGTCGCCTGGATCCAGAAGTGATGTCGCGACCATGAAACAAAGCACGACCACGCCCTGGATGTCGGCCGATGACTATGGCCGCTCGCTCAAGGGACTGACCGTCAACCTGCTGGTCCGCGACATCGACGGGGCGATGCCGTTTTATCGCGAGGTGCTCGACGCCACGGTGATCTACGCCGACGAGGATTTCGCGGTGCTGCGCCGGGGCGAGGCGGAGTGGATGCTTCATGCTGATCACACCTACAGCGACCACCCGCTGCGCGGCAGTCTTGATTCCGACCTGCACCGCGGCGTCGGGGCCGAGATCAGGCTTCAGGGCCGCGACCCGGACGTAGCCGAGGCCGAGGCCCAGCGGCTCGGCTATACGGTGCTTGAAGGCGCCACCGACAAGCCCCACGGCCTGCGCGAATGTTTCCTGATCGACACCGACGGTTACCTCTGGGTGGCCGGCGTGCCGATCGGCTAACACCTCACAACCCGCACTGTGGAGGGCCGGGTCATCATCTGCTTTCAGGACGCGGCGAATTGGTTTAGGCTGGGGCCAGGCCATGGGGCTCGGTCCGCACTCGTCAGGGAACGCCCGGGTCCACACGACTTAATAGATGACGTGAAACCGTCACATACACTTGGGAGCACATGATGAAATTACTCAAA
>JAYGEF010000253.1:0-2407 GCA_046582535.1 Alphaproteobacteria bacterium | reverse complement strand
CGACTGGTCGAAATGATGGACGAATTCGGCCTCGACCATCTCGACCCCCTGGCCGAGCACGTGATCGAGACCTCGCGGCGCGGCACCCTCGAGGCCATTGCCGAGGTGCCGCCGGGGACCTACCACAATACCCTACGGATCGACGGCTACGAGGCGGAGATCGAGCTTTGCGCCCGGCTCACCGTCGCCGCCGATGGTGTTCATCTGGATTTCGCCGGCACCTCGGATTGCTCCGAAAAGGGCATCAACGTGCCGCTGAACTACGCCGCCGCCTACTCGGTATTTGCCCTGCGCTGCATTATCGGGCCGGACATTCCCAACAACGCCGGGTCCCTGGCGCCGTTCAAGGTGAGCGGCACGCCGGGCTGTATCCTTAATGCCCAGCCGCCGGCGCCCGTGGCCATGCGCCACACCCTGGGGCAGATGACCCCGGACCTGGTTTACGGCTGCCTCCATCAGGCCATACCCGGGCGCATCCCCGCCGAGGGGGCGTCGAGCATGTACGACCTGCCCATGCGCAACGCGCCGGAAGTCGCCCGCGCCGGGGGCCGCAAATTCGCCATCGAACTGACCCACAACGGCGGCACCGGGGCGCGGCCGACCAAGGACGGGCTGTCGGCAACGGCGTTTCCCAGCGGCGTATGGGGCAGCCAGGTCGAAATAACCGAAAGCGTCGCCCCGGTCCTGGTCACCAGGCGCGAACTGCGCCGCGACAGCGGCGGCCCCGGCCTGTGGCGCGGCGGGCTGGGCCAGCATATGGAGCTGCAGTCGGCCAACGGCCAGCCGTTTCTGGTGTTCCTCTCGGTCGAGCGGATCAAGTTCCCGGCCCGGGGACGCGACGGCGGCGGCGACGGCGCGCCGGGCCGTATTCGTCTGGGCGACGGTCCGCCGTTACCCGGCAAGGGCGTGGTCAAGGTCGGGGCCGGCGATACCTTGGTTTTCGAAACCCCCGGCGGTGGCGGCATGGGTAATCCCATATCCCGCGACCGCGACCGGGTACGCCGCGACCTGGCCGAAGATTTGATCAGCGCCCGGGCGGCGCGGACAATCTACGGTCTCGATGACGGCGAGGATGGGCCGTGATCAATCCGAACAGCCATGTGGCGGCCATGGCGCCCTATGCACTGGCTGACCTCGATAGTCCGGCCGGTGTGCCGCTGATCTCGCTGGCACAAAACGAAAGCGCCAGGCCGCCGAGCCCCTGGGCCCTGGTCGCGGCCCGCGAGGCCCTCGAAGCGTCCCATCTCTATTGCGACCCCGAGTGGACCGCGTTGCGCAACGCCATCGCAGAGGTCCACGACATCGCACCGGCGCGCATTCTTTGCGGCGCCGGTGCGATGGACCTGATTGCCTGTCTCGCGCGCTGCTATGCCGGTCCCGGCCGTGGCGTCCTGTCCAGCCAACACGGCTACGGCTTCTTTCGCACCGCCGCCTTGGCGGCGGGCGCCGACTATCACGCCGCGCCGGAAGTCGATCTGACCGTGTCTGTCGATGAATTGCTCGCGGCGGTGTGGCCCGAGACCCGCGTGGTCTTTGTCGCCAATCCCGGCAACCCCACCGGCACCCGAATTGAATATGCCGATCTCGTCCGCCTGCGCGACGGGCTCGACGACGGCATTCTCCTGGTCATCGACGAAGCCTACGGTGAATTCAATGCCCTGGCGGGTGAGGCCGCATTCGGCCCCGTCGAACGGGGCAATACAGTGGTGCTGCGCAGCTTTTCCAAGGCCTACGGTCTCGCTGGTCTACGGGTCGGCTGGGGCCTGTTTCCGCCCGCCGTGGCACGCGAAATGCGCAAGATGCTCCATCCCAACAACATCAGCGGCGCCAGCCAAGCCGGCGCCACGGCGGCGATGTTGGATCAGCCCTACATGGGCGCGACCGTTGCCGACACCGCTCGGGTTCGCGATGGTTTCACGCAACGTCTCAGGCGGCTTGGGCTCACGGTTCCCGACAGCTTCACCAACTTCGTCCTCATTCGATTTGCCGATAGCGACGCCGCCCAGCGCGCCGACCGGACGTTGCGGGCCAATGGTATTATAATGCGCGGCATGACCGGATACGGTCTGCCTGATTGCCTGCGCGCCACCATCGGCAGCGCCGAGCATATGAACCTGGCGACCGATCATCTGGCCGCCTGGTGTGAAAAGGAGGGACTGCCATGTTGACTTCCTCGCGCGGACGCGCCCGCATCGGCGTCCTTGTGCCGTTTTCCAACACCAACCTCGAGCCCGACCTGGCCATGGTGCGCCCCCTCGGCGTGTCGTTTCATTTTGTCCGCATGGGCGGCTACGACATCGACCAGGTTCCTGACGCCGGGCAGATGGCCACCATGGGCGAGTCCTCCCTGGACGAGCCCCTGCGATTGCTTGCCGGGGCCCGTCCCGACGAGATCGGAAGAGCGTCG
>JAYGEF010000189.1:0-5957 GCA_046582535.1 Alphaproteobacteria bacterium | reverse complement strand
CCTAACCGATGCAAGGCATCGCTCGCGGCTCCCTTCCTACCCGGGAATAAGCCGACGCGATCTCTATGGGTCTCTATCTCTGCTCCTTGGTATTCACCGGATCTGCTGACCCCGCCAAAGACGATGTCGGGCGCTCGCGGGCTTATGTACAATCTGTACACTTACCGCCGGTGGGGAGTTTCACCCCGCCCCGAGAACGTTAAACACAACGTCATCGCAATATAGGACGGCCGGCCGCACGGCGCAATTCCCGGCGCTTAACCGCTCATGGTTTGCGCCACCCAGCGGCTGAAGTGGTGTGACGGCGCGTCCATGAGCGGCGTGAAGCAGCCGCCCTCGAAGCCCGGCGAATAGCGGCCCTGTTGCAGTCGCTCGATGATCATGACGTCCTCGTCCATGATCTGGCACCAGCGCTTGAGCGTGTCTTGGCGCGCCGTGGCCAAGGTCTCGTCGTCGGCGCCATTGCCGATGTAGTAGATTTCGAGGTGCTCGTCGGTTCTGCCGATACCCTTGGCGTCCAAATGGATGCACCAGAAATGGTCGCTCTGCAGGCCAAGCAGCACATTGGGATAAATCGCCACATATTCGGCGCCGGCCCTAGCCTCGTCCGACAGGCCGGGGAATGTCGGGAAGCTCTTGCCGTCGGACACCTGGGGCGCGTAGACGGTGCTGCCCTGGCCGCCGAATTCATCGCCGATCATGATGTGGTAATGGTCGTCGAGCCGTGAGTAGCGGTTCAGGCCCGGATGGATCAGGGGCAGGTGGTAGGATTCGCAGAAGTTCTCGACCGCCAGTTTCCAGTTAGCGTTGACCGAAATCTTGGCTGACCCAGCGGCCTTGCCGCCATGGCGCAGGAGCGAAAAATCATAGGCCTTCCAGCGCTCGATCAAGGGCGCCAGATACTGTTCCAACGGCGCCGCCGTGCCATCGAGGTTGACGAAAATCATATCGGTCCAGACGCCGCAGGCGACGGGTTTGAGGCCGTGACGTGATAGATCAAAGCCTGCCAAACTATCGACGCCGGGCCCGCCGATGTCGGGGGTCGCGCAAATTTCGCCATCCAGTTTGTAGCACCAACCGTGGTAGGGACAGCGCAGGCTGTCCTTGACCCGGCGGGGGTTGGTCACCAGCTTGGCGCCACGATGGCTGCAGACATTGTGGTAGGCGCGCACCGCGCCATCGTGGTCGCGCAACACAATAACCGGCGCGCCGGCGATCTCCACCGGAATGACGAAGCCCGGCGCCCGCAGCTTCGCGGCAACGCCGACGCAGACCCAGCTATGGGACCACAGGCGATCGCGTTCCACATTCAGGAAATCTTCCCCGATGTAGGCCTCGTTGGGCAACCCCGTGGCCACGCCGGTCTCCTGCAAGACGGTGTCGAACATGTCGCTGGAGAACCGTAGGTTCATGACCAATTCCTTCGAATGATACGGGCTAATCAATATTCAATGGCCGGCGCTAGATGTAAACTGCGGTCTTGGACGACCTCGCCGGCTTTGACGCATGGTGAGACAGGGCGTTAGACTTGAGGTTCAGACGTTGACAGAGTGAGACCGATGGATAAATCCGTGAGCGACGATAAAGATCAACACGCCTTCGATGATGAGGCCTTGCGCTTTCATGCGGAGGGCCGACCCGGCAAGATTCAGATCTCGCCGACCAAGCCGCTGGCCACCCAGCGTGATTTGTCCCTGGCCTATTCGCCGGGGGTGGCGGCGCCCTGCCTGGCGATCGAGCGCGACCCGCTGCTGGCCTATGACTACACCGCCAAGGGCAACCTGGTGGCGGTGATTTCCAACGGCACCGCGGTGCTCGGTCTCGGCAACCTGGGCGCTCTGGCATCGAAGCCGGTGATGGAGGGCAAGGCGGTGCTGTTCAAGCGCTTCGCCGACATCGACGGCATCGATCTCGAAGTCAACACCGAGGATGTCGACGAGTTCGTTAACTGCGTGCGATTCCTCGGCAAGAGCTTCGGCGGCATCAACCTCGAGGACATCAAGGCGCCCGAATGCTTCATCATCGAACAGCGCCTGCGCGAGCTGCTCGACATTCCGGTGTTCCACGACGACCAGCACGGCACCGCCATTATCGCCGCCGCCGGGCTGATCAACGCGCTGCACCTCACGGGCCGTGAATTCAGCGACGCGCGGGTCGTGGTCAACGGCGCCGGCTCGGCCGGGATTGCCTGCGTCGAGTTGATCAAGAGCATGGGGGCCCGGTCCGACAACGTCATCCTGTGCGATACCAAGGGGGTCATCTATCAGGGCCGCGAAGCCGGCATGAACCAGTGGAAGTCGGCCCACGCCGCCAACACCGAGTGCCGCACTCTGGCCGAGGCCCTGGACGGCGCCGACGTGTTGTTCGGCCTCTCCGCCAAGGGCGCCGTGACGGCCGAGATGGTTACGTCCATGGCCGACAAGCCGATCATTTTCGCCATGGCCAACCCGGATCCGGAAATCACGCCCGAGGAAATCGCCGCCGTGAGGGACGACGCCATTGTCGCCACCGGCCGCTCGGACTATCCCAACCAGGTCAACAACGTGCTCGGTTTCCCCTATATCTTCCGGGGCGCCCTGGATGTTCACGCCTCGACCATCAACGACGACATGAAAATCGCTGCCGCCGAGGCCATCGCCGGCCTGGCCCGCGAGGACGTGCCCGATGAAGTGGCGGCGGCCTATGCCGGCACCCGGCTGCAATACGGCCAGGACTACATCCTGCCGGTACCGTTTGATCCGCGGATGATTTCCCGGGTCGCGCCGGCGGTGGCCAAGGCGGCCATGGATTCCGGCGTCGCCCACCGGCCGATTATCGATATGGACGCCTATAGCCGGGAGCTCAGTGCCCGGCTCGACCCGGCGGCGACCAGCCTGCATCTGGTGTTCGAACGGGCCCGGGCGCGGCCCAAGCAGATCGTCTTCGCCGAGGGCGAGGAGGAGAAAGTCATTCGCGCGGCGGCGCTGTGGCGCTCAAGCGGTTACGGCACACCACTGCTGGTCGGCCGCCCCGACCGCATCGCCGCGACCATGCAGTCGATCGGCCTGGGCGACGTGGCGCCTTTCGAGATTCACAACGCCGACATCATTGGCGACACCGAGCGTTATGTGGAGTTGCTGTACCAGCGGCGCCAACGCCACGGCGCCATGCGCCGCGACTGCCAGCGCTGGGTCAATCAGGACCGCAACGTGTTCGCCGCCTGCATGGTCGCCTGTGGCGACGCCGACGGCATGGTCACCGGCCTGACCCGGAGCTATTGGGGTTCGCTCGAAAAGGTCTCGCGAGTGCTCGACCCGGAGCCCGGCCACCGGCTGTTCGGCCTGACCATTCTGTTGGCCCAGGACCAGACGGTGTTTATCGCCGACACCACGGTGACCGAGACGCCAAGCGCCGGCGATCTCGCCGACATCGCCATCCAAAGCGCCGCCAAGGCCCGTGAAATGGGTCATGAGCCGCGGGTCGCCCTGTTGTCCTATTCGACCTTCGGCTATCCGCCGACCGGCACCACCACCCGCAGCCGAGAGGCGGTCGAGATACTCGATGCCCGTGGCGTCGATTTCGAATACGACGGCGAAATGGCGGTCGATACGGCGCTCGATCCCGAGCTCCAGTCGCTGTTCCCGTTCTGCCGTCTGTCGGGGCCGGCCAACGTGCTGGTCATGCCTGGTCTGCACGCCGCCAACATCGCCTCCAAGCTGGTCCAGGAGTTAGGCGGCGGTACGGTTATCGGCCCGCTGCTGGTCGGCCTTGAGAAAGCGGTGCAGATCGTCCAGCTCGGTGCAGCGGTGTCGGACCTGCTCAACCTCGCCGCCTTCGCCGCCGTGGATGCTGATCGCTAGGCGATCAGCTTTTTTGGAAAGCGCGTTCAAGCGCCCGATCCTGTGTCAGTTAGACTGGGGCTCCCGCCGCATAAGCGGCGACGCGCGGTCGCGCTTGCCAGCAGCCATAAGAATGACCGCTGGGGGAGTTCCAATCTTCCTTCTTTCAGCCCGCGACTGCGGGTCGCCGACCGTTCGGCAGGAGCCCGCGTGGCGCTTGAACGCGCTTTTCATAGAGTCTCAAGAATTGCTGCGCACGTCACCGCTTTCATCACGAACGGCACGGGCGTAGGCGGCCAGGGTATGGATGTCGGCGGTGCCACCCTCGGCTTCCGTGGCGCGCAACACGCCTCGGACGATATCCGCCAACAGCTCGATCTCCCGATGGGCCGGCGAGTTGGGCGCGTACTGGCCGATCCATTCACCGATGCCAAGGGAGTCCGCGAACGACACCCGCTGGGCGATGGCCGGACCAACCGGCTCGCCGAACAGGGCCAGGGCGCTCTCGACGGCGCGGCCGGCGCTGGTGCGCCAATCGATGCGGGTCGGCACGATAAGCACCGGCGGCGGACCGTGACGCACTTCGCGGGCGCGCTGGACCAGTTCCAGGGTCTTAGCGGTCGCCGACACGTCGGCGGCACTGGCGCCACAAGGAATGATAACCAGATCACAGACCGCCAGGGAGGCCACGGCGCTGCCCGACAGTTGGGGCGGTAGGTCGATGATCTCGATATCCGCTTCAACGGTCAGCACCCGATCCACCAGGCGGCGAATGCGTTGTTCGCTCTCGAACCAGCGGCGTACACCACGCACGCTTTCCAGCGGAATTACATAACCGGTTATCGGCAGGCGGCCCATGGCGAGCCATTCAGTGGCGGTGGCCTGGACATCGGCATCGACCAGAGCGATGACGTTGTCGTCGGTGGCAAGGGCGCAGGCGAGGTTGACGGCAACCGTGGTTTTGCCGACGCCGCCTTTCATCGATACGACCGCGATTTTCTTGGTCATCGAAAACAGTACCCCTTGCCGTAGCGCCGCTCCGGTTTGTCCATCTCTCCCTGAGGGGTCGAATTTATCGCCAAAAGCGATGCGGCGTAAACAAACTTGCCGCAGCGGCCGAGAAATCGTCCATGACCCAATGAAACCCACGGCGAAAACCGTGTATTACGGCGCCCCTGTCCGACACCCCATACTATGGTTTTGTGTAATACATTTGCGGAATTTTTTGTTCTGGTGTATGGGGTTGGTCATATTACCAATACTGGTTTACCATGGCGAAACAGCAATACACATGGTCGGTACGGGGCGTCGGCTCCGAAGCGCGCGACCACGCCAAAATATCCTCGGGCAAGCGCCGCGTCACCATCGGCGAATGGCTATCCCTGGCGTTGATCGCTCTGGCCGACGACGAGCTGGACGCCGCGCCTGACAGCCTGCCGCCAATCGGCCCGTCGCAAGCGGTCGCCGATGCCGCCGGATTGGGCGACCGGGAGCGCGCCCTGCTGGCCTTGGCAACCCGGCCACCGCCGGCCACCACCAAAGCCGAACACGAGCAGCAGGCGCCCTGGTCGGTGCGCGGCGTCAGCCAGGTTGCCCGGGTCAAGGCGGCCCAGGCCGCCGCCCATCGTCGGGTGACCATCGGCGAATGGGTCAATCATGCGATCATTACCTATGCGGATCGCGAGGCCGGGATCGAAACCCCGCGGCCAGTGGCGGCCACGCCGCCGTCATCGGAAGCGGAGACCGAGAAGGCCATGCAGATGGTTGAGGCCCTGGCCCGTCACATCGACGAAACCGGCAGCGCCATGACCTCGCCCCGTGACCTTGCCCTTGAGACCCGCCCAACGGCTGCCCGGATTGTCGCGACCACACCGACGGCGCCCGCGGCAACAGCCACCGTCAACGCGGAAACTTCCGAGCTGTCCCATCAGGTCAAGGAGAGCGTGGAGCGCAACGAGGCGCGCATGACCACGCTGTCCAGCGCCCTAACGGTGTTCGCCGACCGGCTCAAGTTGACCGGCGGCACGGGACGGCCAGCCGCGGACCCAGCGCCACAAGACCGCCAGACGGCGGCGCCACAAGACCGCCCGACGGCGGCAGCACCGAGCCCCACCACCGGAACCGACGACCATATGTCGG
>JAYGEF010000145.1:0-4215 GCA_046582535.1 Alphaproteobacteria bacterium | reverse complement strand
CGAATGGGCCTAAATCTCATTTCGGTCGTTTCTCTGACGTTTTCACACAGCCTGGGTCATAACCGGAAGTCAGAGACGGCCTGGCCTGGGTAATGTCCGCTTTCGGGGTAACAACGGACATTTGTCGAGGTCGCGTTCACTTCCGGAATTGGCCAGGAACGGACATATGGCTATCGCGCAAAGACCGACTGATCAGGCCTGTGCTATGGATAGGCTTCAGCCTGGTCGTTCTCCCCAGGGCGATGGCGTTTTGGCGCGGCGGGTTGACGCCAGCAATTCGAGCGGCGAGCATATTCAGTGGACTCGATGGCGCGCTTGCGTTGGTCGCATCCAATTCAAACGATCGCACGCAGCGCGACGATATGTTCCGGCGTTGTCGCGCAGCAGCCACCGACGATCCGGGCGCCTTCGTTCAGCCACGCTTGACAGGCCGCGGCATAGTTCGCCGGTGTGTTGTCGCCCACCTCAATGCTGTGGGCATGGCCGTCGCGTGAGTCACTGCTGCCCGGCTCAAACTCATAGCCGACGTTGGCATAGCCCCCCACCGTGCCCGAGTAGGCGGCGCGGAGCTTGGGCATGGCGACGGTGATGTGCGCCGGTTCCGTACACATGAGAAGAATGGCGTAGACCTCGCGGTCGCCGAGCGCCGCCACCAGGTCACTGAACGTTTCGCCGAACTGCATATGGCCGTCCGCCGAAATGTGGCGAACACCGAGCATGACCGGCAGGCCGGTCGGAGCCACCGCATCGACGGCGGCGACACAATCGGCGACGCTGCCGATATACTCGGGCAGCAACAGATCGACGCCGGCGTCGGCCATGATCCGGGCCTGGGCGGCGAACTCGCGCGGCAGGTTTTCGGCGTCGGTCTGGTCACGGCCGCCGCCGGGCGGCGCCATGCCGCCGGCGACATAGGCATCGGGGTTGAGCCGGTCCCGCGCCTCGACGGCCAGTTCCGCCGCCAGCCGTGTGTAGGCCTCGGCCTGGTCCGCAAGGCCGACCATGCCGAGCTTGACGCTGTTGGTCCAAAAGCTGTTGGTGGTGTGAATGTCGGCGCCGGCGTGAAGATAGTCCTCGTGGACCTGACGTACGGTCTCCGGGGCGTCGCGCAGGGCAGTGGCCGACCACGGGCCGAGCTTGCCGTCATCGGTGACGCCGTGGGACAGGAAGACCCCGCGGCGCTGCAATTCGGATCCCATGGCGCCGTCGAGCAGCAGTCGGTCCCCGGCGGCAAGGCGTTTACGTATGTTCGGTCGGCTCATAATTCCCTCCTGCGTCAATGGTCACATATGGTCGCGCTTGATGGATTCGTTGAATTCCCGTTCGGCGAATAATTTACCCCGGTCGAAGGCCTTGACCGTCGCCGACAGGTGGAAGTGGGTTCTGTCCGAGGTCATGGTGGTGACGGTTTCGGTGCGGGCGTCCCAGGTGCCCCGGCGGTAGTGGAAGTGCCAGGCAACGGTGGTTGTCACGCTATCGGGGTCGTCCCGAGAAATGGACTGCTCCTCGACCTTGCTGCAGGTCATTTCGGTGCCGATATCGTCGATCACGTAACGCCCGTCGTCGCGCTTGATAACCAAGCGGGTGTGCTGAGATTCCACGTCCTGGATGACCTCGCGGGTCTCGGTATGCGGATCGCTCCGGGTGACGACCATGGGCGTGGCGATTTGCGGCGGCTCGAAGTAGACCGGTTTAAAGCCGGCCTCGCCGCGCAGCAGCGGCACATCGACCCATGACCGGGCCGTATCGACGGTGACCCGCGCCGCTTCCGGTGACGGCCAGGCCATAGGCCAGTAACTGGTCGAAATGGCGATCCGCAGGCGATGGCCCGCCGGCACTACCTGGGCGACCTGATTGAGTCGGATGGTTACGTCGTAGAACGCGCCGGGCTTGAGGTGCTTGGGCCGGGCATGGCTGTCGCGATGGGCCAGGTTGAGCAGGCCGTAGGAAATCCGTGACACCACCCCGTCGGGCCGTATGTCGTTGAGCCGCACGGCGACCATGGCCTGGGGCTTGTCGGCAGCAACTCGCAGCCGCACCACCGGGCTGCCGACGATGGATATATCCTTGGTCAGCGGCGCCCCATCAATGACGATCGACCCGGCGTCGTCCTCGCGCTGGTCGTAGGGCAGTTCGGGCGCGGTCTTGCCCATGCCGTAGGCGCACCACTCGCCGCCGGCGAGGCCGGTGGTCAGGGGCAACAGCACCGAGCGCTGGGTTTTCACCGACGACCGCCCGGTCTGCTTGCGCGCCAGGCTGTCGCCATTGAAATGGAGCCGGTCGAGTTTGATTTTCGCGGATGGCCAGCGGGGAACGCCGAGCCAGCGGCCCGCCCGCTCGTCGTGGTGCGGCAGCGGCGACACTGCGTCCTGGAGGTAGAGGCGCATATCCGGATCGTCCTCGATCCCGGTGTCGATGCCCTTGAGCCAGTGGTCCCACCAGCGCTTGCACTCCTGGAGGAAGCCGATGGCGGGACCCGGCACACCGGTCTCGGGATACTTGTGGCCCCACGGGCCGACGATGCCCTTGCACGGCACCTTGAGGCCCTCGACCAGTTGGAAGACCGCGGCCGTATAGCCGTCGGCCCAGCCGCTGACCGCCAGTATCGGCGCATTGATGGCATCGTAGTTTTCGATTACCGAACCGTGACGCCAGAAGCCGTCACGGCGCTGGTGGCGCATCCACAGAGCGGGATAAAGCTCAAGTCCCTCCAGGCGCCGACGCCACATGGTTCGCCAAGTTTTCGGCCCGACGATTTCCGGGTCCGGCGGCAGCGACCCATAGGTCAAGAACACGCTGCCCCAGCCCATGGTGCCGTTGAGCAGGCAGCCGCCCATGATGTGACAGTCTTCCAGGTAGCGATCCACCGTCGAGCACAGCGAGACCACGGCCTTGAGCGCCGGCGGCCGCCGCGCCGCTACCTGGAGGCCGTTGAAGCCACCCCAGGAAATACCGATCATGCCGACGGCGCCGCTGCACCACGGTTGCGCCGCCAGCCAGGCAATGACCTCCAGGGCATCGTCCTGCTCGCGTTTGACGTATTCGTCCTCGATGAGGCCGTCGGAATCGCCGGCGCCGCTGATATCGACCCGGGCACAGCCGTACCCATTGGCGGCGAACCAATAGTGGGTTTCCTCGTCGCGCGCCCGGGTGCCGTCACGCCGCCGGTAGGGAATGTACTCGAGGATGGCCGGCACTGGATTGCTCTCTGCATTTTTGGGCAGCATCAGCCGTGCCGCCAGACGGCGACCGTCGCTCATGGGAATCCAGGCGATCTCGATGTTGTCGACCTTCGAACGGCAATTGAGAATTTTGGGGGGTTTAACAGTCATGATCATCCCTTTTCTAAACACCGTCGCGGGGAATACGCTCGAGCCAACTTCGCGCGAACACCGTTTGGTCGTTCTCGAAGGCTTCGAGGCGGGCGTGAATCTGGAAGTGGGTGGCGTCGCTACTCATCACCTGACGGGTCTCGATGCGGGTCATGGACTCGCCTTCGCGGCCATACTCGTCGCGACCCTTGAGCTCGACCACCGCCGACGTCGGATCGCCGGCCAGCACCGAGTAGCGTCGCCAGGTGGTGCCGCCGAAGGTCCAGCCGTAGGCGTCGGTGCGGGTCTTGCCGCTGTCCTTGGAATGGATGAAGTCGACCCGGCCGGTGGCCACGTCGTGCTCGATGCGGGCGACGGTTGGCTCGGACACGCGCAGCACCGTGCGCGCATCGACGCGGCTCATTTCGGCCGGCGGCAACGGCAGGTTGTCGGCGTCCGCGCGGTCACCGGCCCGTACCGGCAGCTCAAGCGTGCTGGCGCCGGTCGTGAGGGTCAGAGTCACCGGTTCGGGTGATGGCCAGGCGATGGGCCACAAACCGTTGGCCACGGCGACCCGAATGCGACTGCCGGCGGCGAAAACATGGGCTGCGTCGTTGAGCACCACATCGACGCCGTAGCGTTTGCCGGGCTCCAGGGATGTAATGTCTTCGTGACTGTCCCGGTGAGTGAGGTTAAGCAGTCCGTAGCTGATCAGGGCCGAGGTGCCGTCAGGCAGGACCTCCGAGAGCCGCACGCTGACCAGGGCCGATGGGCGGTCGGCGGCGATTTCGAGATGGGCGACCGGCGCCCCAAGAATAGCCAGGTCTTCGGCCAGCGGGCTTGAATCGAAACACAACGACAGTGCATCGTCGGGACGCTGATCACCGGGGAATTCGGGTGAACC
>JAYGEF010000115.1:0-14429 GCA_046582535.1 Alphaproteobacteria bacterium | reverse complement strand
CAAGGCGGTGAAGGACGCCGCCTGATGGCCGTACTCATCGACAGCGACACCAAGGTCATCTGCCAGGGCTTCACCGGCGCTCAGGGCACCTTCCACTCCGAGCAGGCGATCGCCTACGGCACCCAAATGGTCGGCGGTGTCACCCCCGGCAAGGGCGGCGCCAGCCATCTCGATTTGCCGGTCTTCGACACCGTCGAAGAAGCAGTGCGCGCAACCGACGCCGACGCCACGGCAATCTACGTGCCGCCGCCGTTCGCCGCCGACGCCATTCTCGAGGCGGTCGATGCCGGCATCGCCCTGGTGGTTTGCATCACCGAAGGCATTCCGGTGCTCGATATGGTGCGGGTCAAACGCGCCCTCAGCGGCTCGGACTCGCGCCTCGTCGGCCCCAACTGCCCCGGTGTCATCACCCCGGAAGCCTGCAAGATCGGCATCATGCCCGGCCATATTCACACCCGCGGCAAGATCGGCATCGTCTCGCGCTCGGGCACCCTGACCTATGAAGGCGTCGCCCAGACCACGGCTGCCGGGCTCGGCCAGTCGAGTTGCATCGGCATTGGCGGCGACCCGGTCAACGGCACCAACTTCATCGATTGCCTGGAGATGTTCCTCGGCGACGACGAAACCGAGGGTGTCATCATGATCGGCGAGATTGGCGGCAGCGCCGAGGAAGAGGCCGCCGAGTTTCTCCGCCGCGACAGCCGCAAGAAGCCGGTTGTCGGCTTTATCGCCGGCCGTACCGCGCCGCCAGGCCGCCGAATGGGCCATGCGGGCGCCATTATCGCCGGTGGCAAAGGCGGTGCTGAAGACAAGATCGAGGCTATGAAAAGCGCCGGAATCGCCGTTGCTGACTCGCCGGCCAGCCTCGGAAGCACCATGTTGAAGGTAATGTCCTGTTAACGATACCGGGTGATGCTGTGCCCCGGTACGGCGACTCACCCCATAACAGCGCCTGAAAGGTGCAGCGCAGGACCCATGGCACAACAGCTTGAAGATAGCTCCTTCCTGTTCGGCCCCAACAGTAATTTTGTCGAGGACCTCTACAGCCGCTATTTGCGCGACCCCAATTCGGTGGACGTCAGCTGGCGGCAGGTGTTCGCCGACATGGGCGACGATGCGGCGGCCGTCGCCGCCGACGCCAAGGGCGCCACATGGGCGCCGCGCGATGAATTGCAAGGCGGTAACGGCGCCGAGGCCGGCGCTAACGGCGAACTCCAGGCCCGCGCCCAACCGGCGCCCGTGGCCATGCCCGCAACTGGCGCACAGCCGACCACCAACCATGCCGAGACCCGCGATTCAATCCGCCTGATCATGCTGATCCGGGCCTATCGGGTACGCGGCCACCTGATCGCCAATCTCGACCCCTTGGGTCTCGATGGCGAGAAGCACCACGCGGAACTCGATCCGGCGACCTACGGCTTTACCGCCCAGGATTACGACCGGGAGCTGTTCATAGACGGCGTGCTGGGCCACGAGACGGCGACCTTGCGCGAGGTGCTCGACATCCTCAAGGAGACCTATTGCTCGAAGATCGGCGTCGAGTTCATGCATATCCAGTATCCCGATCAGAAATCGTGGATTCAGATGCAGATGGAATCGACCCGCAATCGCGCCGAAATCGACGACGAAGGACGCCGCAATATTCTCCGCGAACTCTATGCTTCGGAAGGCTTCGAGCGCTTTCTCCACATCAAATATCCCGGCACCAAGCGGTTTTCGCTGGAAGGCGCCGAGAGCACCATCCCCATGCTCGAGGCGATCATCAACCGATCCAGCGATCTCGGCGTCGAGGAGATTATTCTCGGCATGCCCCATCGCGGCCGGCTCAACGTGCTGACCACGGTGATGGGCAAGTCCTACGCCGCCGTGTTCGCCGAGTTCCAGGGTGAATCCGCCAACCCGGACGACGTCCAGGGCTCGGGCGACGTCAAATACCACCTCGGCGCCTCGTCGAACCGAGAATTGGCCAACGGCAACACCATTCACCTGAGTCTGGCCGCCAATCCATCCCACCTGGAGGCGGTCAATCCGGTGGTCGCCGGCAAGACCCGCGCCAAGCAGGCCCAGCGCGGCGACACCAAGCGTCAAAAGGTCATGGCCGTGCTGCTTCACGGCGACGCCGCCTTCGCCGGCCAGGGGCTGGTGGCCGAGACCCTGGGGCTCTCGGAACTGCGCGGCCACCGCACCGGTGGCACCATCCACATCATCGTCAACAACCAGATCGGCTTCACCACCAGCCCGAAGTATTCGCGCTCATCGCCCTATCCGTCGGATGTGGCCAAAATGGTTCAGGCGCCAATCTTCCACGTCAACGGCGACGATCCGGTGGCGGTGGTCCACGTGGCCAAGCTGGCCACCGAATTCCGCCAGCGCTTCAGTCGCGACGTGGTCATCGACATGTTCTGCTATCGCCGCCACGGCCACAACGAGGGTGACGAGCCGGCCTTTACCCAACCGCTGATGTACCGCCAGATCGCCCGCCACCCGACCACGCGCCAGCTCTACACCGAAAAGCTGATCGCCGACGGCACCCTGACCCCAAAGGCGGCCGAGGCCCTGATCAACGAGTTCAACGAGAGCCTCGAGGCCGCCCTCGAAGCCTCCAAGAGCTACCGGCCCAACAAGGCAGACATGCTGGAAGGCGTCTGGGAAGGGCTCGAAGTGGCCGAGGCCGAGGGCCCGCGCCGGGGCACCACCGGCGTCGCACTCAAGGAGCTCAAGGCCGTGGGCATGGCGATTTCGGCCAGGCCCGAAGCCGTCAACCTCAACCGCAAGGTCGAACGGGTATTGGATAACCGGCGCGCCATGGTCGAGAGTGGCGAGGGTTTCGACTGGTCGACCGCCGAGGCTCTGGCCTTCGGCACCCTGCTAAGCGAAGGCAACGGCGTCCGCCTGGTAGGCCAGGATTCCGGGCGCGGCACCTTCAGTCAGCGCCACTCGGTGCTGGTCGATCAGAGCACCGAAGAGCGCTATGAGCCACTCAACAATATCCGCGACGGGCAGGCCTACTATGAAGTCATCGACAGCATGCTGTCGGAGGCGGCGGTGCTCGGCTACGAGTATGGCTACGCCCTGGCCGACCCGACCAATCTGGTGCTGTGGGAAGCCCAGTTCGGCGATTTCGCCAACGGCGCCCAAGTCATCATCGACCAGTTCGTGGCCTCGGGTGAATCCAAATGGCTGCACATGTGCGGCCTGGTCATGTTGTTGCCCCACGGCTTCGAAGGCCAGGGACCGGAGCATTCCTCGGCCCGGCCCGAGCGCTTCCTCCAGCTTTGCGCCGAGGATAATATGCAGGTGGTCAACTGCACCACCCCGTCGTCCTACTTCCATGTCTTGCGCCGCCAGCTGCGGCGTAACTTCCGCAAACCCCTGGTGGTGATGACGCCCAAGTCCCTGCTGCGCCACAAGCGCTGTGTCTCCAAGCTCACCGACATGGGACCCGACACCGCCTTCCACCGGGTGATGTACGAAAACGACATGCCCGGCCCCGACGATAAAATGAAACGCGTGGTGCTGTGCAGCGGCAAGGTGTTCTACGATCTCGAGGCCGAGCGCGACAAACGCGGCCTGACCGACGTCACCATGCTGCGCCTCGAACAGATCGCGCCGTTCCCCAAGACACCGCTTCGCGAGGAGCTCAAGCGCTTCCCCAATGCCGACGTGGTGTGGTGTCAGGAGGAGCCCCAGAACATGGGCGCCTGGACCTACGTGGCGCCGCGCATCGAATCTCTAATGAAGCGGCTTGAAGGGCCTTCCAAGCGGCCCCTCTATGCCGGCCGCCCCGGCGCTGCCTCACCGGCCACCGGCACCAACAAGGTCCACGTGGCCGAGCAGGCCGCCCTGGTCGATAAGGCCCTGACTCTTTATTCCCATACGACTCTTTAATGCCATACAACTCCCTACATCGAGGCAACCATGAGCGTTGAAATCAAGGTACCAACCCTGGGCGAATCGGTGACCGAAGCCACCGTCACCCAATGGTACAAAGCGGCCGGCGAAGCAGTGAAGGCCGACGAACCGGTGGTCGAACTGGAAACCGATAAGGTGACCCTTGAAATTCCGGCCCCGGCCGGTGGCAAGCTCGGCGAAATCCGCATTGAGGTCGGCGACAACGTGGAGGTCGGCGCCATTCTCGGCCTTATCGTCGAAGGCGCCGCCAGTGATGCGCCGGCGCCCGCCGCCGCGCCTGTCGAAGCCCCAGCCACGGCCGGCCAGCATTCCCTGTCACCGGCGGTGCGCAAACTGGTCGACGAAAACAAACTCGACCCGGCGGCCATTGACGGCACCGGCAAGGACGGACGCATCACCAAGGGCGACGTGCTCAAGGTCATCGACGGCAGCGCTGTCGAACCCGAGCCGGAAGCCGCGCCAGCGCCAGAACCCGTGCCCCAGCCGACGCCTGCGCCGGCCCCCGCCCCGGCGCCTGTCGCTTCGGGCCCCCGGCCCGACGCCGAGCGCGAGGAACGGGTGCGCATGACGCGGCTACGCCAGCGTGTCGCCGAGCGCCTCAAGCAAGCCCAGGAAACCGCCGCCATCCTGACCACCTTCAACGAGGTGGACATGACCAACGCCATGGCCATGCGCAAGCAATACCAGGAGGCCTTCGAGAAGAAACACGGGGTGCGCCTTGGCTTCATGTCGCTGTTCGCGCGTGCGGCGATCACCGCGCTCAAGGAAATTCCGGCGGTCAATGGCGAGATCGACGGCAACGACATGGTCTACAAGAACTATTACCACATCGGTATCGCCGTGGGCTCGCCCCAGGGTCTGGTGGTGCCGGTGGTGCGCGACGCTGACCGCCTGAGTCTGGCCGGCATCGAGCAAGGCATTACCAACCTGGCCATCAAGGCGCGGGACGGCAAGCTCGCCCTCGAAGACCTCATGGGCGGCACCTTCACCATTTCCAACGGCGGCATCTACGGCTCGCTGATGTCGACACCGATCCTCAATCCGCCGCAGTCGGCGATCCTCGGCATGCACAAGATCCAGAATCGGCCCATGGTCATGGCGGGCGACAACATCGTCGCCCGGCCCATGATGTATCTGGCGTTGAGCTACGACCACCGCATCATCGACGGCCGCGAGGCGGTAACCTTCTTGGTGCGCATCAAGGAATGCATCGAAAACCCGGAACGCCTGCTGCTCGAAATCTAGTTTCAATGAATGATAAACGGCCCGCGAAGGGCCGAGAGGAACTGCCATGACCAAAGACAGTTTCGACGTTGTCGTAATCGGCGGTGGGCCCGGCGGCTACGTTGCCGCCATTCGCGCCGCCCAGCTCGGTCTTTCCGTCGCCTGCGTCGAGCGTCGTGGCACCCTGGGCGGCACCTGCCTCACGGTCGGCTGTATCCCGTCGAAAGCCCTGCTCCACGATTCCGAACTGTTCAAAATGGCGAGCCACGACCTCGCCGCCCATGGTGTCAAGGTCAGCGGCGTCAAACTCGACCTGGCGGCCATGATGAAACGCAAGGACGGCGTGGTCACCGACCTGACCAAGGGCATCGAGCACCTGTTCAAGAAAAACAAGATCGAATTCGTCAAAGGCAGCGGCCGCATCACCGGCAAACGCGAAGTCACAATCGAGGGCGAAGGCCGGGTCCTGGAAGCCACCAATATCATCATCGCCACAGGCTCGGAATCGGCGCCGCTTGCCGGCGTCGAGATCGATGAGCAGCGCATCGTCACCTCCACTGGCGCCCTGGCCCTGGCCAAGGTGCCCAAGCATTTCGTGGTCATCGGTGGCGGCGTTATCGGCCTCGAGTTGGGCTCGGTGTGGCGCCGGCTGGGCGCCGAGGTCACGGTGATCGAGTTCCTCGACCGCCTGTTGCCGACCATGGACAGTGAAATCTCCAAGCACTTCAAACGAATCCTTGGCAAGCAGGGGTTCAGCTTCAAGCTCAAGACCAAGGTGACCGGCGCGACAAGCTCGGCCAAAGGCGTCACGCTCACCGTCGAGCCCGCCGCCGCCGGCGACCCCGAGACCCTGGACGCCGACATGGTGCTGGTCGCCATCGGACGGCGCGCCAATACCGATGGGCTCGGCCTCGAGCCCATCGGCGTGGTGCTCGATGAGTTGGGCCGGGTCATGATTGACAACCATTTTCGCAGCAGCGTCGAGAATATTTTCGCCATCGGCGATGTCATCGCCGGCCCCATGCTGGCCCACAAGGCCGAAGACGAAGGCATGGCAGTGGCCGAAATCATCGCCGGCCAGTCCGGCCATGTGAACTATGACACCATTCCCGGCGTGGTCTACACGTCGCCCGAGGCCGCCTCCGTGGGCAAGACCGAGGAGGAACTCAAGGCCGCCGGCGTCGACTACAAGGTCGGCAAGTTCCCCTTTATGGCCAACAGCCGGGGCCGCGCCAACGACCAGACCGACGGTTTTGTGAAAATTCTCGCCGACGCCGGCGACGACCGCGTGCTGGGTGTCCATATCGTCAGCGCCGACGCCGGTGAAATGATCGCCGAAGCCGTGCTCGCCATGGAGTTCGGCGCCTCGGCCGAGGACATCGCCCGCACCTGTCATGCCCATCCGTCCTTATCGGAAGCGGTGCGCGAGGCGGCGTTGGCGGTCGATGGCCGGACCATTCACATCTAACGCGGCGACCCGGCCCCAATAGCCCCGGTGTCGGATCGCACACTCATTACGCTGATGTGCATCGCCGAGGTGCTCGGCATGCTCGGCATTTCCATGTTCTCGGCGCTGTTGCCCGAAATGCAGGCCGCGTGGTCGTTGAGCAATTCCGCCGCGGGTTGGATCACCGGCATTTTCTTCCTTGGTTTTTTGCTTGCGGTGCCGGTGCTGGTCAGCCTTACCGACCGGGTTGATACGCGCTGGATCTATCTGCTCAGCACCGCTCTCGGCGGCGTCTGCATGGTCGGGTTCGCCCTGCTGGCCGAGGGCTTCTGGAGCGCCATGGTGTTTCGCACCCTGGCCGGCGTCGCGCTCGCAGGCACCTATATGCCGGGCCTCAAGGCGCTGACCGACCGGGTCAGCGACGCCGCCCAGCCCCGCGCCGTGGCCTTCTACACGTCAAGTTTCGGTATCGGCGCCAGCCTCTCTTTCTTCATCGCCGGCGAAGTCGCGGCCGTTTCGTCGTGGCATTGGGCATTCGGTGTCGCAGCGATTTGTGCGCCCCTGGCCATGGCTCTGGCCGGCTGGGCCCTGACCGCGCGACCGGGCACGGTGCATCCGGCGCCCGACCATCACCTGCTCGATTTCCGCCCGGTGTTCCTTAACCGTGAAGCCATGGGCTACATCCTGGCCTACACCGCCCACAACTGGGAACTGTTCGGCTTTCGCGGCTGGCTGGTCGCCTTCCTGTTTTTCATCCAGGGCTTCAATCCGGACTACAGCCATTGGAACGTCACTGCCATCGTTGCCGTGCTGGTGGTGCTGGCAACGCCGGCGAGCATCATCGGCGGCGAACTCGCGGTGCGCTTCGGGCGCCGCCGGATGGTAACCGGGCTGATGACAACGTCGGCCTTTCCTGCCGCCATCTTCGGCTTTGCCGGGGTGCTGCCGTTCCCCCTGGTCATCGCCCTGGCGGCGGTCTACAGCCTGTTCGTCTCAGCGGATTCATCGGCCATCACCGCCGGCGCCGTGCGCGCCGCGCCGGCCAACGGCCGCGGCGCCGTCATGGCGGTACACTCCTGTCTCGGCTTCATGGGCGCGTTCCTGGGGCCCCTGGCCTTCGGCGTGGTGCTCGACATCGCCGGGGCCGATCACCTGCTCGGCTGGGGCTTGGCTTTCGGCGCCATGGGCCTCGGCGTCCTCACCGGCCCCCTCCTGCTCGCCGCCATGGGAAACCGGCGGTCGGAGGGCTAATCCTGCAACAAGAAGTGGTGCAGCAAGACCATGCGGTCGTTGCCCCAGAACATGTGCTCGCCAACGAAGAACGTCGGCACGCCGAAGACGCCGCGCCGGTGAGCCTCGGCCAAGGTGGCGGCCATGTCGTCGTCGATGGTGGGGTCATCCAGGGTCTGGTTGAACACCCCAATATCGAGTTCCGCCGTTTCGGCAATCGACACCAGCCGAGCCCGACCAATCTTGCCGCCATCGACAAAGACCGCCCGGAACAAGCCGTGGCTGAACGTTGCAATGGCGCCCATTCGGTCGGCGGCGCCACAGGCCCGGGCCAGGTCCCGCGGGTCGTAGTTGTCGAAGTCGGGCTCCAGGTAGGGCACCCCGTAGTATTCGGCCCAGTTCTCCGCGTCGTGGCGGCGATAGGGCCAGCCGTACTGGCCCGAGACCTCGCCGCCATCAAACGGGTCAGCGCCATTGGCGACAATCAGATCGGCGGACCGGATCGGCCGCCACCTGACGGTGCAGCCGGTCTCGGCCTTCAGCGCCGCGATCCGGGTAGCGGCGAGGTAGGAATAGCGGCTGCCAATGCCATAGAAAAACTCGACGGTGTGGCTCATTTCTAACCTCTAGCCCGGGGATGCGCCGCGTCATAGCTCTCCAGCATGCGCTCGGCATCGACCTCGGTGTAGCGCTGGGTGGTCGACAGGGAGGCGTGGCCGAGGAGCTCCTGGATGGTCCGCAAATCGCCGCCGCCGGCCAAAAGGTGCGTCGCGAAACTGTGACGCAACGCGTGGGGCGTGGTGCTTTCCGGCAGGCCGAGGGCGCCGCGCACCCGCCGTAGCTGGCGCTGCACCACGCTGGCGTTGAGCCGGCCGCCGCGCGCCCCGACAAACAGCGGCCCATCCGGCTCCAGGGTGTGCGGACAGTCGACCATGTAGTTGCCGATAGCGGCCCGCACATAGGCCAGCATCGGGACCATACGCTGCTTGCCGCCCTTCCCGGTGACAACCACAACCCCGTCGCTGCCCTCGTCTCCCGCCGGCAGATCACAACAGTTCAACCCCAGGGCCTCGCCGATGCGCAGGCCGGCGCCGTAGAGCAAGGCGATCAACGCCGTATCGCGCTGCGCCAACCACGGGGCGGTGGCGAAATCACCGATGGTCTCGACCGTCGCCGCCGCCTGATCGACCGACAGGGGGCGCGGCAGATTGCGCGGCTGTTTGGGGGTGCGAATGGCGGCCACCGCCGGGTTATGGGCCAGGCCGTCGCGGTCGAGATGGCGAAAGAAGCCGCGCACCACGGACAGCGCCCGCGCCGTCGAGCGCGGCGCCAGGCCTTGGTTCACCCGCCGGGCAAGCCAGCTGCGGAAATCGGCGGCGCGCAGGGCGGAGAGTTCCTCAAGCCCCGGCTCGCCGCCCAAATGGCCGGTGATGAACGTGAGGAATGCGGCGAGATCACGGGAATAGGCGTCGAGGGTGTTTTGCGAGGCCCGGCGCTCGACCGCCAGCCAATGCTGCCAGCGCCGCGCCGCCTCGACCACCGGGGCGGCGGCGGCGAAATGGACCCGGGGGGTCTCGATCAGGTCGGCAGGCCCAGCCATGCCCGCAAACAATGTTCAAGCACCCGGGCGAGGAAGCCCAGGGGCTCACCGCCCTGGCCCGAGGGAAAGCGGTCGGCCCGCCGCGAGCCGAGGGCCAAAAGCGCCCCTGGCGCGGTGCCGCCCAGGGTCAGCCGGACCAGCGCCGCCGAGCGCACCAACCCGGTGCCGGCGCCGAAGATGCGCTCGTCGTCGGTCAACCCGGGATCATCGCCGGCTTGCAGATCGCGTCCCACCCCGAGTACGTCGTCGATGACGCCGCCGGCCAGACAGGTAATACCGGTCGGACCCCGGCGGCGGCCTTCATCGCCGCGATCTTCGACACCCAGCGCCACCACGTCCACGTCCAGCAGGCGCGGGAGGTCGCTGGTAATGACCTCGATGAGATGTTCCAGGGTTGTCGCACTCAGCAGCGCGGTGACCGCCTCGTGGACCTGGCCCTGGCGGCTCAGGGTATTGCGCCCGGCATCGAGCAGATCGTGGTGACGCTCGGCCATGCGATCGACCTCGGCGCGCAGACGCTCGATCATGAAGCCCTGCATGTCGACCACGCCGGTGCCGTCGTCGCGCGACGGCGGCGCCAGCACCGCCAGCAGTTCGGGATGGCGCAATAGGAAGTCGGGATGGCGGCGGAGATAGTCGGCGATCTGCTCGTCGTCGAGCCCAAGGACCCGATCACGGGCGGTGTTTTCGGGAGACGACGCCACCGACGCTAGCCCTTGACGATGTTCTGGCCGGTCTTCTCCCAGTCGGCGAGAAAGGCGGCGAGGCCCTTGTCAGTCAACGGGTGGCTGGCGAGTTGGTGCAGCACCTTGGGCGGCACGGTGCAGACATCGGCGCCGATCTTCGCGGACTCGATCACATGCATGGGACTGCGAATCGAGGCGACCAGAATTTCGGTATTAAAGTCAGTGCTGTAATTGTCGTAGATCTGGCGGATATCGGCGATCAACGCCATGCCATCCTGACCGATGTCGTCGAGCCGGCCGACGAACGGCGAAATAAACGCCGCCCCCGCCTTGGCCGCCAAAATCGCCTGAGCGGCGGAGAAACACAGGGTGACATTGACCATGGTGCCGTCCTGGCTGAGCGCCCGGCAGGCCTTGAGGCCATCCCAGGTGAGCGGCACCTTGATGGTGATGTTGTCGGCCACGGCGAGTAGCCGCTGGGCTTCAGCCAGCATGCCGTCGACATCGGTGGCCGCGACCTCGGCGCTGACCGGCCCCGGAACCAGGTCGCAAATTTCAGCCAGCACCTCGAAGAAGTCGCGCCCAGTCTTGGCCACCAGGGATGGATTGGTGGTCACCCCGTCAAGCAGACCGGTGGCGGCAAGTTCGCGAATCTCCGCGACATCGGCCGTATCGACAAAAAACTTCATGGTGTGACTTCAATCCCTGTAATGGCGTCTTGAACCAAGGCGGTTCGGTCGTCACAGTGTAGCCGATGACGCCCCCCCGCACCAGTTCGACCACCGCCGCCGCGTCCGCTACCCGGCGGGTCAGCGTGCTGCTGCCGCTGCCGCTGACCGGCGCCTACGACTATGGCCTGGCCCCCGGCATGGACGCGCCGCCCGGCAGTTTCGTCCGCGTCCCCCTGGGCAAGCGCGAGCTGGTCGGCGTGGTCTGGGGCGCGGCCAGCGGCGATATCGACCCGGCCAAGCTGCGAAACGTCAGCGACGTTGTGGACTTTCCGGCCATGGCCAAAGAGCTGCGTGACTTCGTCGACTGGGTCGCCAGCTATACCCTGGCGCTGCCCGGCGCGGTGCTGCGCATGACCATGAGCGTGCCCGAGGCTTTGACCCCGCCGCGGCCCCGAGTCGCCTATAGACCGGGCCACCGTGAGCCCGAGCGCCTGACCCCGGCCCGCGCCAAAGTGTTGGCCGAGGCCCGCTCCGGACCACCCCGAGGCGCCACTGAACTGGCCCGCGCCGCCGGTGTCGGCCCGGCGGTGGTGCGTGGTCTGGCGGAAATCGGCGCCCTCGACCCGGTCGAGATATCGGCCACGGCGCCCTTCCCCATTCCCGACTGGCAGCACGGTGGACCGGAATTATCCCTCGAACAACGCAAGGCGGCCAACGGCCTGGTCACCAAGGTGGCCGAGGGCGCTTACGACGTCGCCCTGCTCGACGGCGTCAACGGCGCCGGCAAGACCGAAGTCTATTTCGCCGCCATCGCCCGGGCCTTGCGGGCTGGCCTCCAGTCCCTGGTACTGTTGCCCGAGATCGCCCTCAGCGCCCAGTGGCTCGACCGCTTCACTGATCGCTTCGGCGTCGCCCCGGCGGTGTGGCATTCGGAACTGACCGCCGCCCAGCGCCGCCACACCTGGCGCGCCGTGGCCAGCGGCGAGGCGCGGGTCGTCGTGGGCGCCCGCTCGGCCCTGTTTCTGCCGTTCCCTGACCTCGGCATTATCGTCGTCGACGAAGAGCACGATGCCTCGTTCAAGCAGGAGGAAAGCGTCATTTATCACGCCCGCGACATGGCGGTGGTGCGCGCCCGGCTCGAACACATTCCAGTGGTGCTGGCCTCGGCGACGCCGGCCCTGGAAACCATGGTCAATGCGGAGACCGGGCGCTATCACCGGTTCCATCTGCCTGAGCGCCACGGCAGCGCCGGCCTGCCCGACATCGAGGCCATCGACATGCGCCAGGTCGAGTTGCCGGCCACC
This sequence comes from Alphaproteobacteria bacterium, assembly GCA_046582535.1. Classification (GTDB taxonomy): domain Bacteria; phylum Pseudomonadota; class Alphaproteobacteria; order JAAXGF01; family JAAXGF01; genus JAYZAP01. Next base: position 2,355 of record JAYGEF010000115.1, on the reverse strand, counting down.
CGCTGGCTGTCGCCACGGCTTCTCGAGGCCATGTCCAACACCCTATCGCGGCGCGAGCAGGTCATGTTGTTCCTGAATCGCCGGGGTTATGCGCCGCTCACCCTGTGCCGGGCCTGCGGCCATCGCCTGGGCTGCCCCAATTGCACCGCCTGGATGGTCGAACACCGCCACCTGGGGCGGCTCCAGTGCCACCACTGCGGCTATACGGCACGCCAGCCCGAGACCTGCCCAAGCTGCAATGCGGAAGGCAAGTTCGCCGCCTGCGGTCCCGGTGTGGAGCGCCTGGCCGAGGAAGTCGCCGCTGAGTTCTCGGCGGCGCGGGTCGCGGTCATGGCCAGCGATACCATTACCACCCAGGCCGGCGCCGCGGATTTGGTCCGGCGCATGGCGGCCCGCGAGATCGATATTCTGATCGGCACCCAGATCGTCGCCAAGGGCCATCACTTTCCCCTGCTCACCCTGGTCGGCATCATCGACAGCGACCTGGGCCTCAACGGCGGTGATCTGCGCGCCGCCGAGCGTACCTACCAGCTGCTCCACCAGGTCGCCGGCCGGGCCGGCCGGGCCGAGCATCCCGGCCGGGTGATGATGCAGACCTATATGCCGGGCCATCCGGTCATGGAGGCCCTGGTGGCCGGCGACCGTGACCGCTTTCTCGCCCAGGAGTCCGAGGACCGCCTGGCCCGCGCCATGCCGCCGTTCGGCCGCCTGGCGGCGCTGATCGTGTCCGGACCTCACGAGCCTTCGGTCCATAGCGTCGCCCGGGACCTGGCCCGGGTCGCGCCGCACCATGACGGCATCGGGGTGCTGGGTCCGGCGCCGGCGCCCCTGGCGATCCTGCGCGGGCGCTACCGCTACCGCCTGCTCATGAAGGCGCCGCGCGACGCCCAGGTTCAACGCCCCCTGCGCGCCTGGCTGGCGGCCGTCAACATCCCCAACAACGTTCGCGTCCAGGTTGACGTCGAGCCCTATAGCTTCCTGTAAGCGCCCGGGGCTATGCTGCCCGCCAAATACCAGCGGACATTATGATCAATTTATAATGCCCGCTGGCAAGCGCGCCCGCGCGCCGCCGACCGTTTGGCGAGAGCCTGCATGGCGTGTGAACGCCCATCGATCATTCTTCATGATCGATGGTTTAACGCCAAAGGATAGCCAATGTCCGAGTCCGAAATTCTCGCCGCCCTGTCGGTCGATAACGTCCGCGCCCATGTGGAATACATCACCGAAAACCTGCCGACCCGCCTGGCCGGCTCGGAGAACGCGGCGCTGGCGGCGGAATACAACGCCGAGCGCACACGGGCGGCCGGGCTCGCGGCCACGGTCCACACCCTGCCCGCCCTGGTCAGTTTTCCCGGTGAGGCGACGCTAACAATCGAATCGCCCGGCCCCACGTCGGTCCCCGCCAACACCCTGGGCCACAGCCTGCAGACCCCACCGGAAGGTTTGTCCGGTGAGCTGGTCTATGTCGGGTCGGGCGGCCTCGACGACTACGCGGGCAAGGATGTCGCCGGCAAGATCACCCTCTCCGAGCTGTCCTACCTGCCGGGCCGCCAGGAAAAGCAGCGCCTCGCCGGTCTGCACGGCTCAACCGCACAGATGATGATGAACTGGGGCCATCCGGAGAACCACGTGGTGCCCTACGGCTCGGTCAAACCGGCGTGGGGCAATCCGACGCCGGACACGGTGCATGAAATGCCGACCATTCCCTGTATCGGGATTCCCCGGGTCAACGGCCTCGAGCTCAAGGCGATGTGCGAACAGGGACCGGTCCATGTCAAGCTGGCGACCGACGTGGAAAACGGCTGGCGCGACGTCAAGCTGACCATTGGCGAGCTCAAGGCGCCCGGTAGCGACGATTTCGTCGTCATCGGTGGCCATCAGGACTCGTGGTTCGGCCCGGCGGCCACCGACAACGCCGCCGGCAACGCCTGCGTGGTCGAACTCGGCCGGGTCTTCGCCGAGCATCGCGAAAAGCTGCGGCGTAGCCTCATGCTCGGGTTCTGGACGGCCCATGAGACCGGCACCATGGCCGGCTCGGCGTGTGGTTCACCGGCCACAACTGGGACCGCCTGCGCGACCACGCGGTGGGCTATCTTGAAATCGACCAGCCGGCGGTCATCGGCACGACCCGCTGGGGCTCGTACTCGAGCATGGAGACGCGGCGTTTTCATCAGACCATCGAGGCCCGGATGCTGGGCAACAAGCCCTATGGCTGGGGCATGATCGACAAGGCGGGGGACACCTCGTTCCTTGGCCTCGGTGTGCCGATTATGTATGCCCAGGGCGAGTATACGCCCGAGGAGCTTGAGGCGAGCGCCAACGCCATCGTCGGCTGGTGGCACCACTCCATCGAGA
>JAYGEF010000064.1:0-21649 GCA_046582535.1 Alphaproteobacteria bacterium | reverse complement strand
TGGCGCTATTGTGACCGCGACAGGCGCCTATACCAAGACCGACTGCAACCTAGGACAAAAATATATCAGTGTTTTTGTAGTGGCTATCAACCCCGACGCTGTACTCGTCGCGCCACATGATGAGCGCCATGACCTTGGCCTCTAGCCCAATGGTGCGATGAAACCCACGAACGCCCTCCCCAGGCGACCGATAGCAATGATCCAACCCTAGCGAAAAATCGTAATGGACGGGCTAACCTGGGTTATTCGCCGCGCCGGCGAGGGGTGACCCGTGACAACGCCAGGCCGCAGGGATAGGCTCACGTCTCTGTACAGCGAATTGGCGAGGTAGCCATGTCATCCAACAGCCTGCAATTCGAGCCTCTGACACCGCGCATCGGCGCCGAGGTTCACGGCATCGATCTCAGCCAGCCCATGACCGACGACACCTTCGACGCCCTGCACGACGGCTGGATGCGCCATCAGGTTCTGTTCTTCCGCGACCAGGCGCTGACGATTGAACAGCTCAAGGATGTGGGCCGCCGTTTCGGCGAATTACACCTGCACCCCATGGGCGATTTGGACGGCCATCCCGGGGTCTACCGCATCCATGCGGACGCCTCGACCAAGCGGCTGTCGGGGCAAGGCTGGCATAGCGATGTATCCTGTGACGAGACGCCGCCATCGGCCAGCATGCTCCATCTCCACATCGTGCCCGATGTGGGCGGCGATACCATATTCGCCAGTATGTACGATGCCTATGAGGCGCTGTCGCCAAGTTTGGCCGGCTACCTCGACGGCCTCGAAGCCTGCCACTCCGGGCGCTCGACCTATGAGGGGTATTTTGGTCGCGGTTCCGACAGTATGCGTGACAACGACTATCCCGAGGCCGTCCATCCGGTGGTGCGGACCCACCCGGTGACCGGACGCAAAGGGTTATACGTCAATGCCGGGTTTACCTCTCATATTATCGGGCTCGAACCCGACGAAAGCCGGGCGCTACTGGGCTTCCTCTTTGACCATTCCAGCCACCCAAATTTCCAGTGCCGCTTTCGCTGGCGCGAGAACTCAATCGCTCTGTGGGACAATCGCTGTGTTCAACACACGGGGACCGCCGATTACCTGCCCAACGTGCGCTCGGGCCATCGCATTACCGTGGTCGGCGACCGACCGGTCTAGGGCAGGTTCGCCGCAACGAAGGCCGCGGAGACCAGACCGATGCGGGCCTGAACCTTGGCCACGGTGGCGCGGTCGGACGGTGTCCAATCCCGGGACCGGCCCATGACGCAGGGCTCGAGGATGCCGTACATCTGACCGTCGTGATAGATCGGCGCATGGACCAATGCCTGGTGGCCGAAGTTCTCAACCTCATAGGGGCCATTGACCAGGGACTGGTCGGCGGTCAGCACGTCCTCGATATAGAGCGCCGCCGGGTCGCGCAGCGCCAATTCGAACATCGGGTCGTCGTCAACCAGGCCGTCGGGCTCTACCTTCCAACCGGCGTCGGCGCAGGTCAGGGCGAACTCGGGTTTGCGCTGCCAGCGGTGGGGCGCCCACCCCATCCGGCTGTGTGGATCGCGCAGGAACAGCACGCAGCGGTCGCAATCCAGCGCCATGCCGAGCGCCGGCATCAGGGCGCTCAACAGGGCATCTGGTTCAGCATCACTTTCGAGCAACGCAACAAGATCGTTCGCCATTATGTTTCTCCGGGTTTGTGCAGTTCAGCGCGGGCGCGGGTGAAGGTTCGTCGGCCCCGTTTGAAGCCATACAAGGGATGGGCAACCTTGGCCACCGCGTCGGCCGGGGAGGCGGCATCCCAGACGGCGATATCCGCCGCCTTGCCGACGGCGATACCGTGGTCGTCGCGGCGCAGCAAGCGGGCGGACCGGCTGCTCAACATGTCGAAGCAATCCGCCAGTTCATCATCGGACCCACGATGAAGCACGTTGGCATATAGATTAGCCATGCGTGTCAGGGAACAATCGCCGTAAGGGGTGAACGGGTTCATGACGTTGTTGGTGGATAGCGAGCAGTTGACGCCACATTCCATGAGCACATTGGCGTCGGCGACACCGCGCATGACGCCGTGGTCCTGATGGCGGCCCATGACGAATAGGTCCGTGGCCGGCAACACGGTGACAGCGACGCCGGCATCGGCCAGCCGCCGGCCAAGAGCCCGCAGTTCGGCCGGTGGCAGCAGGGAATATTTGGTGCCGTGACCAATCGCCACCCGGCCGCCCCAGCCGAACTTGTCTGTAAGCTCGCAGACCTGGTGGATGTCGAGATCGTCGGCGGTGGCGCCGGCGTCGAGGTGAATGTCCACGTCCACATCAAATGCACGGGCCAGTTCGAAGATGCGATCGATCTGGCCGCCGTGGTCGGGATCGAAGCCCGGCGCGCCGCCGACCACAGTGGCGCCGTCTTTAAGCGCGGCGAGCATATTGGCGTCGGTTTCCGGGACGTTGGTCAGACCTTCCTGAGCGAAGACGCAGAATTCAATATCGATGGCCCAGCGATAATCCGCGGCGAGCTGCTTGAGAGCCTCGAAACCAACCAGACCCACATTGGGATCGACCTCCACATGGGTTCGCATGAGCGTGGCGCCATGGAGCAGGCACTGCTCCAGGGTATGGCGGGCACGGTTGTAGACGTCTTCGACCGTGAACGTGGGTTTGAGACGTCGGCGACCCGCCGCATGTAGTCGCCGACACCGACCGGCGGCGGCGTACAGCGGTCGAGAATACGCGACTTGTCGAGATGGATATGGGTTTCCACCAATCCCGCCGAAATCAGGGCGCCATCCAGATCCAGGGACTCACCGTCAGCGGTCAGGTCCGACTCAATGACGGCAATCACGCCACCCTTAATGCCCAGGTCCACGGCTTGGCCATCACCGAAGTGGCCGTTGCGTAATACCAGGTCGAGAGTCACGCCGAACCTCCGGCATCGCCCGTCAGGGTGTCAACGATGGTTTGATTGGCCGGCGTTGGCACGCCCAGCTCGGCGCCAATACGGACCACCGCGCCGGAGAGCCAGTCGAGTTCGAGGCGATTGCCTCGCTTGTGGTCGCCGGCCATGGACGAGGTCATGGTGGCGGGCAGGCCGTCCACGAGAGCAAGAGCCTTGGCGAGAATATCGTCTCCGTCGTTGATGCCCCGGGCGCGGGCCACCGCCGCGGTCTCGCCCATGACCTGTTCCAACAGAGTATGGCTTTCGGGGTTGTCGCGGATCGGCCCGATGGTCTGGCCGGTGACAGTGGTCAGGGCGCTAAGACCGACCAGCATGATGAATTTCTGCCAGATCGCCTTGTTGATGTCGGGGCTGAGGATGGTCTTGATACCGGCGTCAACCAGAGCGTCCCGCAGAGCTTCGGCGCGAGGCGTGGCAATGCCATCGCGCTCACCTAAATTAACGATCGCGAAATCACCGTTATGGCGAATGACCCCGGGCCGCTCGATGACGGCGGCGATCTGCGAGACCCCGCCCATGACGTGGCGCGAACCCAAGATCACGGCCAGGCGGTCTTCCGCATCGACACCGTTTTGCAGCGAGACCACGGCGGTATCGGCGCCCATGAGTGGGCGGCAGGCCTCGCCGGCGGTTTCCGTGTCCCACAGCTTGGTGGCAAACAGCACCACGTCCACCGGACCGATATCGCCGGGCCGATCAGTGGCCTGGGCCGGCTGGACCGTTACATCGCCAAGCGGGCTGATGATGGTTAAGCCGCGGCCCCGTATGGCATTGAGATGGGCGCCCCGGGCGATGAATGTGACGTCCGCCCCGGCGGCCGCCAGCCGAGCGCCGAAATAGCCGCCAACACCACCACTGCCCATGACGGCGAACCGGGTCACTGCTCGGGCGCTCCCTTAATCGTTCGGATGATGGCGAGGGGCAGATAGAGCAGACAGGCAGCGACCACTACGACCGGCATGGCGTCCACGGTCGAGGCATCGATTGCGATCCCGGTCGTCGCCGGACCAGCAATCGAACCGAGCGCCCAGAACCCCACGAAGGCGGCATTGACGGCGACAAGATCGGCACCCTTAAAGCGCCTTCCCATCATCACCATGCCGATGGTGTAGAACCCGCCCAACGCACCGCCGATAACCAGCAAGGCCGGCCACAGCACGAACGGCATGTCCATGATGAACGGCAGCATGCCGCAGGGGATCATGACCAGGATCGTACTGCCAATGATCATGATCCGGCCGCCCACATGGTCGGCCAGCCAGCCGATGGGCAGCTGGGTGATCATGGTGCCGACCACCACCACGGTCAGCATGGTCACCACCGTGGATTCATCAAAGCCATAGCCGAGGCCGAAAATCGGCAGGAACGAAAGCGCCGCGCTGTCCACGAAACCAAACATCAACCCGGCAATCATCAGGGTCGGCGCGATGCGTAGGAAATACATCAGCCGACCCGCGGCATTGCCTTCGACCCTCGGCACCAAGCCACGGGCCCACAGCAGCGGAATTGTTGCCATGGCGATGATGGCGGCGCCAACGAGAAACGGCGCCCAACCTTCGATGCCGGTCACGTTGATGATCAGCGGTCCCCCGGCGAACCCGGTTGCCAAGGCAAAACCATAGACGCCGATGACCCGCCCCCGTGTCTTCTCCTCGGCTACCTGATTGACCCAAACATCGCAGCCGATAAACAGGATCTCGACCGCGGCGCCCAACAGGAAGCGGATGGGAAACCAGGCGTAGACGTTGGGAAAGGCCGGCAGCAGCAGGAGCGCCACCACAATCGTTGCGATGGCGACCGCGATCAACGGCACCGTGCCAAAACGGCGCATCATCCACGGCGCCATGGGAAGGATCGCGAGCACCGCGATGGTCTGGCTTGCCGAACTGAGACCGATCAGCTTGGGGCTGACGCCCTGGGAATCGAGGATCAACGACAGCAACGGCCAGGTCAGCCCCAGAGTCATGGCGACCACTGATATGGTCAGCACCACGATGGTGATGCTGCGCTTTCGTTGGGCCGGGGTCAGGGTAAATTCACTCATAACCCCAGTGTTTTAACTATGAAATTGGTTTGCGGCCACTAAAGATCGCATGGCCCGCCTTCAGCCAATGAACATCGACGTGCTCGAGCCCCGCCGCCTGCATCCATTTAAGCTGATCGAGCAAAGACGACGGCTGATCGACCGGGTCGGGATTGGGGTCGCTGTAGTAGTTCCATTGGTCATCACGAAAGAACTCGAAGGCCGCCAGGTCCCCATCGAGTTCCAGGGAACGATTGCGCACCGCGTCGTCCCAGGCCTTGGCCGAGACCGCCTGGCCCATGGTGGTTTCCGGCTCGACCAGATCGACAATGATGACCGCGCCGCCAGGCGCCAGGGCGGCCGTGAGGTCACTGAACAGAGCCAGTTTCCCCGGGCCGTCCAGATGGTGCACCGCGAGAGACGAGACGAAGGCGCGCACCGGCCACGGGCATTGCCGCCAGTCGGCGTCTTCAATTTGCATCTCACGGGTCTCGAAACGGCCTTCATAGCCGGTCAGACGCCCGCGGGTCTTGGCCAGCATGGTCGGTGAACCGTCGTAGGCGTGAACCATGACGCCGGGCAGGCGGGCCAAAATGGTTTCGCTGAGCAATCCTTCGCCACAGCAGATTTCGACCACGTGGGGGGCATCGGGAATATCCGGTATCAGAGCGCAGACGGTCTCCATCTGGATATCGCGCTCGGGCACGAAGTACTCGCCGTAGTCGGCGAACAGCTCCGACGTTGTTTCGGTCCACTCCTGGCCGTCGGTGTCGTTGCGCTCTTCCTGCATGGCTTTGCCCTCTTCGTCGCCGCGGTAAATCCAATCGAGTGAGATGCCCAGTCCGTCGGCCAACTTCATGGCGTCAAAGACGTTTATGAGGCGCCGGCCCTTTTCCCACTGATTGTAGGCGTTGGCCGTAATCCCGGCGGCCCGGCAGACATCAGCCTGGGACAGGCCACGTGCTTCGCGTGCCTGCTTCAGACGCTCGCCGAACTGGGACCGGGGGTTGGATTGGGCTCTCGACATGGCCGGACTATGCAGACCCCATTGATGCACGGCAATTCACATGAGAATGCTAGCATACTTCACAGACAGTGAATGGGGGGCGTCAGTCGTGGTGACCGGCAAACCGACCGGCGGCCGCACTGCGACCCAGACTATGGCGATCAAGGGCGGCGGATTTTATGAAGGCACATATCCGAGTGCCCGGCACCAGCCCCAACAGGTGAACTGACTTGCGGGAAATACGCGCCCACAGCGGCGCCGGATGGTCACCGTCGCCGATATGCACCAGGACATCGACCTGGGCGCCGGATTCGTCGCCAATGGCGGTGACCACACCATCGAACTGGTTGAGCACACTGGCGCCGGTCGGTGGCTCAAGCGCCAGAAACACGTCGCGGGCGCGGATGCGGACGCGCATAGCGGTGCCGACATCGACATCGAGGCGCGATACACTGAGACGGCCCCCCGGCACCGCCAGGTAAGAGAGCTCGAATTCGTCGTCATGGGCTTCGACAACGGCGGACAGCACGGCGCCGGCCTCGTGACGCCCGGTCAGGGGCCGCAAGTCGAGACGGCTGGTAACGTCCTCCACCGTACCCACGGCGGCGACCCGGCCGGCGCTCAACACCACCATGTCGTCGGCTAGGCGGATGACCTCCTCCATGATATGGCTGACATAGACGATAGGAATTTCAAGCTGATCGCGCAGGCCCTCGATGAAGTCGAGAATCTCGTCCTTGCGCGGGGCATCGAGGGAGGCCAGGGGCTCGTCCATGAGCAGCAGCCGGGGACTGGCCAGCAGGGCGCGGCCGATGGCCACCCGCTGGCGCTCACCACCGGACAGGCGGTGAGGGCGGCGGGTCAGCAGGTCGCCAACCCCGAGCAGGTCGACGATCTGGTCGAAATCGACCACACCTTCAGCCGCCGCCATGCCGTAACGCAGGTTGCCTTCAACGGAATAGTGAGGAAACAGGCGCGCATCCTGGAAGACATAGCCCAGGCGCCGTTGCTCCGGCGGCAGGTCGATACCCTTGGCCGCGTCGAACAAGGTAATGCCGCCAATGACGATATGACCGCTATCGGGCCGGTCGAGGCCGGCGATGAGATTGATCAGGGTCGTCTTGCCCGAACCGGAACGGCCGAACAGGGCGGTGACGCCCTCGGTGGCGCAGTCGATGCGGACATTAAGGGCGAAGCCGCCGAAGTCGCGTTTAATATCGACGTCCATCAGCCGAACCGCGCCGCCAGGCGTCGTGCGATCAGCTCTGAGAGCACCAGGGCCCCCACCGCCAGGATCAGCGAGATAATCATCAGGCGCATGGCCCCGGCCTCACCGCCGGGGGCCTGCACCAGGGTATAGAGTGCGATGGGCAGGGTGCGGGTTTCGCCGGGAATGTTGGCGGCGAAGGTGATGGTGGCGCCGAACTCGCCAAGGGAGCGGGCGAAGGCCAGCACCATGCCGGCGAGAATACCCGGCAGGGCCAGGGGCAGAGTGATGGTCAGGGCCACTTTGATGCGGCCCGCGCCCAAGGTCCGCGCCGCGGTCTCGATGCGCCGGTCGACCATTTCCAGGGCCAGGCGGATGGCCCGCACCATGAGCGGAAAGGCCATGACCGCCGACGCCAGGGCGGCGCCTTCCCAGGTGAAGATCAGGGTGATGCCGAAGACGTCGTAAAGCCAGCCGCCAACCGGTCCGTTGCGGCCAAACAGCACCAACAGCAGATAACCCACCGCCACCGGCGGCAGCACCAGGGGCGCATGGATCAAAGCATCGAACAGCGCCTTGCCGGGAAACTCACGGCGCGCCAGCAGCCAGGCCGCCGCCAATCCGAAAGGCAAAGTAACCAGCACGCAGGCAATGGCGACGCGCAGACTGAGGCCCAGGGCTTCCGTTTCCAGGGGTGTCAGGGCGAGCATGGCGCGTCTATCTCCGTCTCGAAACCGAACTCGGCAAGCAGGGCACGGCCCCGGTCGGACACAAGATAGGCGAAAAAGCTCTCGGCCGCCGGGTTGTTCGAGCCGGCGATGCGCGCCACGGGATAAACGATGGCGTCATGGCTGTCCGGCGGAAAATCAACGACCACATGGACGTGGTCGCTCAACCTGGCGTCGGTGGCGTAGACAATGCCGGCGGCAACCTCACCGCGGGCAACCAGGGCCAGGGTGGCGCGGACGTCGGCGCTGTGCACCAGACGATTGCTCACGGCTTGCCAAACGCCCAAGGTCTCCAGGGCCCGGCGGCCATAGAGCCCGGACGGCACATGATCAGGATCGCCCATGGCCAGGCGTCGGTCACCGAGGGCGCCCGCCAGATCGAATCCCGGTGCTATGTGCAGGGTCAGGGGCCGGACCACCGGGGCAATCAGGGTCAGACGGTTGCCGACCAGGTTACAGCGCTCTGCGACCAGGCCGCGACCGTCCAGGTAATCAACCCATTGCGGATTGGCTGAAATATAGATCTGGGCGGGGGCGCCGGCTTCAATCTGGCGCGCCAGGGTCGAGCTGGCGGCGAACGATGGCACCACCGCAACGTCATGGTCGCGGTTGAATTCCCGGGTCAAAGCTTCGATGGCATCGGTCATGCTGGCGGCGGCGAAGACGACCACACGTTCGGCCGCCCAACCCGCCGGCGTCACGGCGAACAGGACCAGACCGGCGATTATGGCAATAAAGCGCCTCATGCCCGGCACTTGCATGCAAGACCGCTTGGCCGTCAAGGGCGTTGTCATTCGGGCGGCAGCAGGCAGGCGCGCAGTGCGACGGCGAGACCACGCATGATGGTGAAATAGGCCTCCGCGCCTGGCGCGAGTCCGACACCGAGGGGGTCGAGGGTGCCGCGGCGAACCGATGTGCCTTCGACGATGGTGGCGGCCAGGGCCGGGGTGAACTGCGGTTCGGTGAACAGACATCTGGCGCCGGTGGTTTTAATGACCTCGCGGATATCGGCAATGCGCTTGGCGCCGGGCCTCTGTTGCGGATTAACGGTGATGGCGGCAACCCGGTTAAGGCCGTAGCGCTGCTCAAAATGACCATAGGCTTCGTGGAAGACCACGTAGGGCAGGGCGCTAACTGGCGCCAAAGCGTCTCGGAGTTCACTGTCGAGAGCATCGAGGCGGCGCGCCATATGGTCGCCATTAGCCGTGTAACGGCCGGCGTTGGCCGGATCCAGGCGGGTCAGCACCGTGGTTGCAATATGGACGATATCGCGGGCAATCATCGGATCAAGCCAGATATGGGAATCCCGTTTGCCGTTGCCCGCTTGTCTGGCCAACGTGACCACATTGGCCTTGTCGGCCAGGCTGGCCAGTGGTTTGGACAGGAACAACTCCAGGTCGGGACCGATCCAGAAGACCACATCGGCGCGGCTCAGCGTGGTGGCGTCTGACGGGCGCAGAGCGTAGTCGTGGGGCGAAGCGCCGCCTTTGACGATTAACGACGGGACCGCAACGCTGTCCATCACCGCCGCGATCAGGGCGTGCACGGGCGCGATGCTTACGGCAACCTCGATCGCCGCCGCACGACCAGTGCCGGCGACGATAAGCGTTATCAATAGAGCAACAAGAAATCGGTACTGGCGCACGGCGGTCTCGTTGGTTGGCAGGAATAATGTAATGTTATAATGTATCATTTCAAAATCAGGCAACAACCCCTATTGCAGGTGTGTCATGGGTCAATCCAGCGACAGCACATATCGTTTCACCAGTGCCGATCATGACCACGGTCATTGCATCGCCACGGCCCTGGATGGCGCCGCCGAATTATGCCAGCGACGCGGCGCCCGGCTCACAACCCTGCGACGCCAGGTCCTTGAGATGGTGTGGCGCAGCCACGAGCCCCAAGGCGCCTATACCATTCTCGAGACCCTCAATGGCCTGGGCCGCAGGGCGGCGCCACCGACAGTGTACCGGGCCCTCGACTTCCTGCTCGGCCACGGCCTGATCCATCGCATCGAATCCCTCAACGCCTTCGTCGGCTGTCCGACGCCGAACCAGCCCCACACGGGCCATTTCCTAATTTGTGATGGCTGCGGCGGCGCCGCCGAAGTCAACGACCGACGCATTGCCGAGGCGCTCCATGCCAGCGCCAAAGATATCGGCTTCAAGATCGAACGGCAAACCATCGAGTTGCGCGGCCTGTGCCCCGGTTGTCAGGACATGGCCGCCTGATGACCCAATCACTTGTGAAGGTCCGAGGCGTGGCCATGGACTTCGCCGGCCATGCGGTGCTGACCGACGTCGATCTGACCGTCGAGGACGGCCAAATCGTGACTCTGATCGGCCCTAACGGGTCAGGCAAATCGACCCTGGTGCGCATCGTCCTCGGGTTGCTGACGCCGACCCGGGGGCAGGTCAACCTGCGTCCGCGTACGCGCATTGGCTATATGCCCCAACGTTTGGCGGTGGAGGACACGCTGCCCTTGACCGTGGCCCGGTTCCTCCGCCTTGGCGGCCCTGCAGACAATGGTCAATTAGAGGCCGCCCTCGACGAGGTCGGCGCCGGACACCTGGCGCAAAACCCGGTCCAGGATATTTCGGGCGGCGAAATGCAACGGGTGCTGCTGGCCCGTGCCCTGTTGCGTGAGCCCGACCTGCTGGTGCTTGACGAGCCGGTCCAGGGTGTCGACGTCACCGGCCAGGGCGAGTTGTTCCGCCTCATCACCCGCATCCGCGAGCGCCGGGGCTGCGGCGTGCTTATGGTCTCCCACGACCTTCATCTGGTCATGGCCTCGACGGACACGGTGGTCTGCCTCAATCACCACGTCTGCTGCACTGGTCATCCCGAGACCGTGACCCGTGACCCGGCCTATCTCGAACTGTTCGGACCGCTCGCCGAGCGTGGCCTGGCGGTCTACACTCACGATCACGATCATCATCACGACGCCCATGGCGTTGTGGTGCCCCACGACCATGGATGATTTCCTGATCCGGGCGTTGCTCGGCGGCATCGGCGTCGCCCTGGTGGCAGGACCCTTGGGGGCCTTCGTTGTGTGGCGACGCATGGCCTACTTCGGTGCCGCCATGGCTCATTCAGCCCTGCTCGGCGTCGCTCTCGGACTGCTGCTTGAGGTCAATCTCACCCTTGCGGTCATCGTGGTCTGCGTCGGCCTCGCCCTGGCGGTGGTCGCCATGCGCCAGTGGAAGGCTCTGGCGACCGATACGGTGCTCGGCATTCTCGCCCACGGCGCTCTCGCCTGCGGTCTCGTGGCCATTGCTTTTCAGGACAACCTGCGGGTCGATCTGTTGTCCTACCTGTTTGGTGACATTCTGGCGGTCAGCCGCGGCGATTTGGCGTGGATTTTCGGCGGTGGCGTGGTGGTTTTGGCCGTGGTCGGCTTTATTTGGCGGCCGTTGCTTTCAGCGACGGTTCACGAAGAACTGGCGCGGGTCGAAGGCGTTGCCGTGACCCGGGTTCAAGCGGTGTTCATGGTCTTGCTCGCCGTCGTTATCGCCGTCGGACTTAAGGTCGTCGGCCTGCTGTTGATTGCCTCGTTGCTCATTATTCCGGCGGCGGCGGCCCGGCGACTGGCGGTAACGCCCGAGGAAATGGCCCTGGGCGCCAGTGGCATCGGTTGCCTCAGTGTGGCCGGTGGGCTTTACGGGTCGATGACCTGGGACGCGCCGGCCGGACCGGCCATCGTGGTCGCGGCGGTAATCCTGTTCATCGCCATAATGACGGTGACCGGGCTGCTTAAAGCGCGCGGTTAAGGGCCTCGAAGGCCATTTCCAGATCGGCGATCAGGTCATCCGGGTCCTCGAGACCGGCGTGGATACGGAGCATCTGGCCTTCCACGTCCCAGGTGGTGGCACTGCGCGACTCAGTGATATCGAGGGGAATCATCAGGCTTTCGTAGCCGCCCCAGGAGGCGCCCATATTGAACAGATCGCCGGTTTCCAGGAAAGCCGCCAGGGCTACGTCGGGCAGGGACTTGAGAACCGCGCCGAACAATCCGGTGGAGCCGAGAAAGTCACGCTTCCATAGATCATGGCCGGGGTGGTCGGGCAGGGCCGGGTGCAAGACCCGCGCGACTTCCGGACGACCCTGCAGCCAGCGGGCCAGGATCAGAGCCGTCTCCTGGTGGCGCGGCATGCGGACGGCCAGGGTGCGAAGTCCGCGGAGCGAGAGATAGCAATCATCCGGCCCGGCGCAGCCGCTATGGAGGATCGAGAACGGACGGATGCGAGGATACATTTCGTTGGTGGTGGTGATGATCCCGGACATGACGTCCGAATGACCCGAAATATATTTCGTAGCCGCATGTATTGATACATCAATGCCATGGTCAAAGGGCTTGAAATACAACGGTGACGACCAAGTGTTGTCAGCGATCGTGATGGCGCCCCGGTCATGGGCAGCAGCAGCGATGGCGGGCACGTCCTGAACCTCGAATGTCGCCGTGCCGGGGGATTCCATATAGACCAACCGGGTGTTGGGCCGGATCAGATCAGCGATCCCGGCCCCAATCAGCGGGTCATAGTAGGTGGTTTCGACACCGAACTTACCCAGCAAATCCGAACAAACCCGCCGGGTCGGGCCGTAAACCGTGTCGGCCACCAGCAGATGATCACCTGATTCGGTGAGGGCCAGCAGGGTCGCCGTAATGGCGCCAAGACCCGAGGACACGGCAATGGCGCGGTCACCGCCCTCGATCTCGGCCACCGCTTCTTCGAAGGCGAAGGTCGTCGGCGTCCCGGTACGGCCGTAGCGCGGGCCCTTGTAGTCGAGATCACGGGCCTTGCGCCATTCCGCCAGGGTCGGGAACAAAATGGTCGAGGCGTGGTAAACTGGGGGATTGACCACTCCATGGTTGGCGAACGGGTCGCGACCGACAGTGGTCACGGCGGTTGCGTCCTTGGGGCGGCTGTTGTTCGACATGCAAAAATCCTCAATTCATAAAACGATTTGAGTGTTGGGCGCGCGATCCTATGGGAAAGCGGGTGTCGGTGACAACGTGGTCGCGCCACAAATGGCTGCCCGATGTCAAAATGTGGTATAATCCACAGGTTCGCGAAGCGTTGGAGACGATTGCCATGATCAGACACATCGGGATCTACCTGACTTTCACTGTTTTTCTGTTGCTTGGCGCGACGCCGGTCGCCGCCGAGCCTCAGATTCTTGGGCTGATCGCCAGTCTGGAACCGGTCACCCTGCAATGCCTGCGCGGTAAATGCAGCGCCGAATTCACCTCCTATTGTATCGAGCGCCACCGCCAGCCGCCGAACAATGGCACGGTTTACAATATTCACGATCCGGCCACTCTGATTGTCGAAGGCCTTCGAGAAAACGGCGAAATTGTTCAGTTTCAGGCGTCCGACGTGCTTGATATCGCGTCGGCCCGGGGCCGTTCGGCGATCCGCATGGGTGTCCCGGCAAGTTTCCTCAGAGAGTTCGGGCTGGCCTCGTTACAGATTACGGTCGGCGAGCGCGCCACGCTGATACCCGACGTCAATCCCGATGCCCGCAGGCCTCATTCCGCGCTTGATATCACCCTGGCGACGGGGCCGCTGCGCAACCTCTCGGCGCTGATCATCGATCACGGCGGCGACCGGGTCTTCGCGGCGCGCCAGACCGCCAAGTTGATCAACGCGCTGCCCCCGGGCGGCCGCGCCAACGAAACTCAGCGCGATGGGGTGTGGCAGAGCGTCGCCTTGCCAGCGGTGACACCGGGCCATGGCTTGGTCGAGGCCGGCTTCGAGCGTTGCTATCGGGTTACGCGATCAGGGATGATGAGTCTGCGCCAATGCCTGGGCTCCTTGCACGATCGATTCATCAGCAAGCTGAACGTCGACTATTGGAAGGCGGTCGAGACTGGCAGTTGACTGCTACGGCCGGGCGCATGAGTCATGAAATTTTTGTTGGTGGTATTTTTTCTTATGGACGGGCAATGGGTTGCGGGTGAGGCGAGCAAGGGCTGGGGACCGATGCCCTATGAAACCGAGAACGCCTGTCTGGCAAGTAAGGCCCGCGCCGAAACCATTCAAAAGAGTCTGAGGCAAACCAATCCACGCTCGATCGAGAAGCGGTTCGAGTGTGTTGCCGCGCAAAGCGGCTCAAACACCGAATAAGGCAATTCACTTGCCGCGGGTTTGCGCCAAAGGCTATTGCAGTATGGAAAACAAGCCGCTAACGTGAGATCGAGATGTCGCATGAACAAGGTTTTACTTGTTTATTGCATCGTCGATTTAACAAGACATCGTAGCGTTCATAGGGAGAGCACAGAATGAAACTCAAAGCACTATTCGCATCGCTTACCGCGGTTGCCGCCATGACAGTTGTCGGCGCCACCGTCGCGTCGGCGCAAAGCACGCTGGAAATCGTCAAGGAACGCGGTCACCTGCGTTGCCAGGTCGGTCCTCCGGGCCCGGGCTTCTATAATCTCGACGCCAACGGCGAATGGTACGGCAGTGACGTATCGATCTGCCAGGCCGTTGCCGCCGCCATCTTTGGCGACAAGAAGGCGTTGGAAATCCAGTCGGTCAGTTCACAGGTTCGCTTTACCGCCCTGGCCAACGGCGAGTCCGACATGCTTTCGCGGACAGCCACCTGGACGTTGCTTCGCGACACCCAGCTTGGTCTCGACTTCACGGCGACCAACTTCTATGACGGCCAGGGCTTCATGGTTCCAAATGACAGTGGCATCTCCAGCGCCATGGACCTTGCCGGCGCCACGGTCTGCGTCTTGACCGGCACCACCACCGAGCTCAACCTGGCCGACTTCAGCCGGGTTAATAACCTCGACATCAGCCCGGTCACGTTCGAAGACGCCAATGTTCGTAACGACACCTACCTCAATGGTGGTTGCGACGCGTTGACCAACGACAAGTCGGGGCTGGCCTCCAACAAGGCGGCGTTCCCCAATCCTGACGACCACATGGTTCTCCCCGAGACCATCTCCAAGGAGCCCTTGGCTCCGGCGGTGAGGCAGGGCGACGCGCAGTGGTTCGACATCGTCAAGTGGACGGTCTACGCCTTGATTAATGCTGAAGAACTCGGCGTCAATAAGGCCAACGTGGACGACATGCGTGCCAACTCGACCAACGCTTCCGTGCGCCGCATGCTTGGCGTCGAAGGCAACCTGCATGAAGGTTTGGGCCTGAGCAAAGATTGGGCCTACAACATCATCAGTGAAGTTGGTAACTACGGCGAGATCTACGAAGCCTATATGGGCAGTGGTGAGCTGGGCATCGGCATCAACCGGGCCGGGTCGGCGAACGACCTCTGGACCAACGGCGGGCTAATGTACTCACCGCCATTCCGTTAGGATAATCTGATGGCGCCCAGCCCCGTTAAGAAGGGCTGGGCGCTTTCTTTTCAGGGTCGGCCTACACGACAAATCGGGGGCAGATGCCATGGCCGTGAGTGGCACGGGTAAGGCTGCGACGCGCGTAAAGCCAAAAGAACAATTCGACTTTTTCCACGACGAGCGCGTGCGCTCGGCGTTTTATCAAATTTTGACGGCCTGCGCCGTCGGCTGGATCGCCTGGTATCTGATCTCCACCACCGCGCATAATCTCGAAGTGCGCGGCATGAAGAGCGGCTTCGGTTTCATCAACTCGGAAGCCGGGTTCGACACGGACTTCAAGCTCATTGAGTATGAGCCGGGCGTCGGAACCTACGGCGACATCTTCCTGATCGGTTGTATCAATACGCTGTTGGTATCGGTTTTTGCTATCGTCGCCAGCACCTTTCTTGGATTCTTTGTCGGCGTATTGCGCCTGTCTTCCAATTGGCTAATCGCCCGGGTGGCGCTGGCCTATGTGGAAATCGTCCGCAACACCCCGCTGCTTCTGCAGATTATCTTTTGGTATGTGGGCGTGTTCAGCATCCTGCCGAAGGTCAAGCAGAGCCTCGATCTTTCCTTCGGCGCCGAGGTAATGATCCTCAACAACCGTGGCCTCTATAGCGCGTGGCCCATACCCGGCGATTTGTTTTGGCTAACAGTCGTCGCCTTTATTGCTGCCGTTATCGCCGTATTCCTTCTCCGGCGGTGGGCCCATAAGCGCCAGGACGAGACCGGTCAACAGTTCCCCGTCACAAGCGCTTCCATCGCCTTGATTGTAGCCCTGCCGGGAGTCGTTTACCTGATAACCGGATCACCGATGGAGTGGGATGTTCCTTACCTCAAGGGCTTCAACTACAGGGGTGGGTTCAGTCTGCCACCGGCCTTCCTGGCCTTGCTTGTTTCGTTGACCTTCTACCACGCGGCGCATCTTGCTGAGTCCGTGCGCGCCGGCATCCTCTCGGTGAACAAGGGACAGACTGAAGCGGCGCTGGCGGTCGGTCTCAGACCGAACCGGGCGATGATGCTGATCATCATTCCCCAGGCCATGCGCGCCATAATGCCTCCGATGATCAGCCTGTGGATGAACGTGGTCAAGAATTCCTCCCTGGCCATCGCGATCGGCTATTCGGATCTCGTCGCATTGTTCATGCAGACAGCGCTTAATCAGGCCGGCTACGCGGTCGAAATGGTCGCTATGACCATGGCGTTCTACATGTTCATCAGCCTGTCAATATCGGGCGTATTGAATGTCTACAATAAACGCGTCCAACTGGTGGAGCGCTGATCATGGCATACGTTATGGGCGACCCGACGGCCGCCAGATCAGCACCTCTCCTGGAGACGTCGTTCCTCGGGTGGATGCACAAGAATCTGTTCTCCTCCTGGATCAACACCCTCCTCACGCTGCTCTCCATCTACATCATTTATTTCGCGCTAAAGGGGTTGTGGGTTTGGGGTATCACCGAGGCTGTCTGGGTCGCCGAGACCCGGCGCGAATGTTACGACATCAGTCTCGAAGGCGCTTGCTGGGCCGGCGTCATCCGATGGATGGACAACTTCTTCTACGGTCGTTACGTCCGGACCGAATTGTGGCGGGTCAACCTCGGCGGCTTGCTCTTGATCCTGTGGATGGCGCCCATGTGGATGCCCCGGGTCAAGGACAAGATCTTTATCGGCCTCTCCACGGTGTTCATCTATCCTTTCCTCGCCGGTTACCTGTTCGCTGGTGGCGACAAGGGCATTTTCATGCAAGTCATGTTCACCGTGGGGATTGTTTGCCTGATCGGCAATACGATCCACACGATCATCGGCCTGACCAGCGGCCGCAGTTTGCCCGAAGCCTTGATCACCAAGCTTGGCAAGGAC
The DNA here is from genome assembly GCA_046582535.1 of Alphaproteobacteria bacterium. Taxonomy (GTDB): domain Bacteria; phylum Pseudomonadota; class Alphaproteobacteria; order JAAXGF01; family JAAXGF01; genus JAYZAP01. The sequence goes on along the minus strand of JAYGEF010000064.1, from coordinate 4,525 downwards.
ACGGCGTCGGAAGCCAACCAGCGATACACACTCCTCGCCATACTCGCGGCGGCGCTGGTGATCGTTTTTGCCCTGCAATCGGGCTGGACCCTTGAAAAGGTGTCTTGGACAAAATGGGGTGGTTTCTTCCTCACCCTGGTCATATCGGGCATCGGCATCGCCTCGGCGTTGCCACTGGGTATCTTCCTGGCCCTGGGACGACGTTCGCAATTGCCGGTAGTTCGGGTTCTCAGCACGACCTTCATCGAAATGTTCCGCTCGGTACCGCTGATCACGGTGCTGTTCATGGCCACCACCATGTTCCCCCTGTTCATGCCCGAGGGCGTTCCCCTCAACAAGTTGACCCAGGTCATTATAGCGGTTTGCCTGTTCTCCGGCTGTTACATGGCCGAAACCGTTCGCGCCGGCCTCCAGGCCATTCCCAGGGGCCAGTACGAAGCCGCCCATACGGTCGGTCTGGGTTATTGGGGGATGATGAGCCTGGTGGTCATGCCCCAAGCCCTCAAGCACATGATTCCGAATATCGTCGGTAGCTTTATCGGACTGTTGAAGGACACTACCCTGGTATCGATCATCGGCTTGTTCGACCTGCTGGGTATGCTGCGCGCGGCCAGTCAGGATGGCGCGTGGCGCGGGCTTCACAAGGAGCCGCTGGTTTTCGGCGCGGTCCTGTTCTTTATCGTTTGTTTTGCTATGTCGAAATACAGCCGCCATCTGGAAGTCAAGCTTTCAGCCGGCGGCAACCGTTAATCCGCGACGATCGGGAGAGAATAAAATGGCAGCCATGGACACCCAGGAAACCCTGGGCCAACTAGCCTCCGCGGCTTCGTCGGAAGTCATCATCGAGCTTAATAAGGTCAACAAGTGGTATGGCGACTTCCACGTCCTCAAGGACATCGATCTTGAGGTTCGCAAGGGCGAGCGGATCGTCGTTTGCGGCCCGTCCGGGTCGGGCAAATCGACCCTCATTCGCTGCATTAACCGGCTTGAGGAGCATCAGCAGGGCGATATCATCGTCGACAACATGATCCTCGACAAAAACCTCAAGAACATCGACCACATCCGCAGTGAAGTGGGCATGGTGTTCCAAAGTTTTAACCTGTTTCCCCATCTTTCAATTCTCGAGAATCTCACCCTGGGACCGATCTGGGTACGCAAGGTGCCCAAGGCCGAGGCCATCGAAGCGGCCATGCTCTATCTCGAGCGGGTCAAAATCCCCGAGCAGGCCGACAAATTCCCCGGCCAGCTATCGGGTGGTCAGCAGCAGCGCGTGGCGATCGCCCGCTCGCTCTGCATGAACCCCAAGATCATGCTGTTCGATGAGCCGACATCGGCGCTCGACCCGGAAATGATCAAGGAAGTGCTCGACGTTATGGTCGAACTCGCCGCCACCGGCATGACCATGATCGTGGTGAGCCACGAGATGGGCTTCGCCAAGACCGTCGCCGACCGGGTGATCTTCATGGACGAGGGCAATATCGTCGAGCAGAACGAGCCCTTCGAGTTCTTCAACAACCCGCAGCACGAGCGCACCAAGCTGTTCCTCAGCCAGATTCTCCAGCACTAGGCACTTCGATCCGAGCCACCGCCTCGAGCGACATCACCTTTTCGACCTGGCGTTTGTAGGCGCTGAATCCCGCACGCTGATAAAGTGGCAGGGCGCGCGGATGGTCGAGATCACAGGTATGAAGCCAGACCCGGTTGGGATCGCTTGACCAGGCGGCATGGATGGCCCAGTCCAATAGGTACGCGCCCAGGCCGCGCCCGGTAAACTCCGGCATAAGACCGACAAAGCCCATTTCCACTTCGCCCTCAACCCGCCGGTCGATCTCGACAAATCCCGCCGGCACGCCAGCAATGTACAGCACGAAAACCTCCACCAAGGGGTCGTGGATGATCTTGCACAGGGTCTTGTCGGCGAGAACCCGCCGGTCGGTCCAGTTCCACGGTTCGCCTACGGTGTTGTAGAGATAGCGGTAGAACGACACCGTCGGCTGCTCGGCGCGCAGAATGGCGTGCTGGCCCAGGGGCGCCGGCACGGTTGGCCGCACCGGCTGCGCAAACATCTCCAGGTAGGTCACCGTGGTTTCGATATAGCGGATATTGTCCTGGGTCATGGCGTCGGCTTCTCCCCGATCCATCGGGCCATGGCAGTGCGCGGCTCAACGTCGTAGCCGATCCGCTCGTAGAACGCCTGAACCTGGGTATTGGTTTTACGGATCAACAAGTTGACCTTGCGCACGCCAAGCGACTTCAGCCAATCCTCGCCATGGGCGACCATACGGCGGCCCAAGTCCTGCTTGCGCTGCGTGGGGTCCACGGCCACGTAGTAGAGCCAGCCCCGATGACCGTCATGACCGACCATGGTGCTGGCCACCAGCGTATGGTTGTCGTCGATACCGACGAACAACTCGCTGGTCGGGGAGGCGCGGCAAAAGGCGATGTCGTGGTCCGGTGGATTATAGGGTTTGGTCAGGTCGCAGTCGTGCCACAGGGCAATGACCGCCGCCAGGTCATCGTCCTCGACCGGGCGGATGATAATTTCAGTCATGGTCAGGATTCGATGGGCAGGTCGTCGCGGCTGCCCCATTCGGTCCACGAGCCGTCGTAGACGGCAATGTCGCGATGGCCGATTAGGTGCAGGGCGAGGGCGGCGACGCAGGCGGTAACCCCCGAGCCGCAGCTGGTGACGATCGGTCGGCCCAGGTCGATTCCGGCGTCAGTGATCATGGTCCGCAAGGTATCGGGGTCGCGCAAGGTTTTGCTCTCGCCGTCAAATAGTCCACTGAACGGTAGATTGAGGCTGCCGGGAATATGGCCGCTGCGCAAACCCGGGCGGGGTTCGGGCTCGGTGCCATTGAAGCGGCCGGGCGTGCGCACGTCGACAACCTGTTCACGGCCACTGTCGATATTGGCCAAGAGCTGCTCTACATCGCGCAGCAGAAAGGTGTTCTTGCGCGCCGTGAAATGACGGTCCCGGGGCATTATGGGCGCATCGCTGACCGGCCGCCCTTCAGCCCGCCATTTCGCAAGGCCGCCATCGAGCACCGAAACGTCCTCGTGACCGAAAACCCGAAACATCCACCACACCCGTGCGGCGGCCATCCAGTTGCCCGAGTCATAGGCCACGATACGGCCGCCGTCGCCGAGCCCCAGCTTGCGCACCCGGCTCGAGAATTTCTCGGGGCTCGGCATGGTGTGGGGCAGGCCGCTGTCGTTGTCGGCGATGTCGTCGATATCGAAGAAGACCGTGCCGGGGATGTGCGCGGCGGCGAACTCCTGTTTGCCGTCGCGGCCGGCGTCGGGCAGGAACCACGAACCGTCAACGATACGCACGTCGGGCGCGTTGAGCCGTTCGGCAAGCCAGTCGGTACTAACCAGGGCGTCTTTCGGGTCGGCCATTGATGTGTCCGTTCTTGAATTGGGATTCTAGGCGTCGGCGAAGACCACGACCACGCGGCGGTTATGGCGGCCCTTGTTTTCGATTTTGCTGACCCGTATCGCACCGATTTCACCGGTCGCGGCCACATGGGTGCCACCGCAGGCCTGGAGATCAACGCTTTCGATATCCAACAGCCTTACCTTGCCCTGGCCGCTGGGCGGGGCCACCGACATGGTCTTGACCAGGGCGGGCCGGCTGGCCAGTTCGTCGTCGTCGATCCAGCGCGACGTCACAGGATGATTTTCCTCAATCAGCCGATTTACCGCCTGCGTGATTTCTTCCTTGTCCAGGGCAGCATCCTCGATATCGAAATCAAGCCGCCCCTTGCCGTCGCTGATCTGGCCGCCGGTTACCGGAAATTCGACCACGCTGCACAGCAGATGCAGACAGGTATGAATGCGCATGAGGCGGTGGCGCCGCTCCCAGTCGATCTCGGCGCTAACCGCATCACCAACCGCGGGCAGGGCCGCGCCCTCGGCGGGAATGTGGATGATCGTGCCGGGGGTTTCGCCCTTGCGGGTATCGGCGATGGCGACCTCGCCGCCGCCGGCCAGGCGCAACACGCCCTGGTCGCCCGGTTGGCCACCGCCCATGGCGTAGAACACCGTGCGGTCGAGTTCGATGCCGTCAGGACTGACCGACACCACCGTCGCGTCGCAGCTTTTGGCGTAGGCATCCTGCTCGAATATTTTCTCAACGGTCATGGCAATACCTTGTGATGTCTATTCAAGCCAGGCGGGAACCGGCAGATCCTTGGCGCGGAGGAATGCCGGGTTATACAGCTTGCTGAAGTAGCGGTGGCCATAATCGCACAGCATGGTCACGATGGTAGTGCCGGGGCCCATTTGCCGGGCCGTATGGATGGCGCCGGCCAGGTTGACGCCGCTCGAGCCGCCGAGAATATGCCCTTCGTTTTGCGCCAGATCGAAAAGCGTCTCGAGCATGAGGCTGTCGCTGATCTGAACCTGATCGTCAACCGGCGTGCCATCGACATTTCCGGTGATGCGGCCCTGGCCGATGCCCTCGGTAATCGATGAGCCATCCGACTTGAGTTCGCCATGAGCAAAATAGTTGAACATGGAT
>JAYGEF010000057.1:0-3148 GCA_046582535.1 Alphaproteobacteria bacterium | reverse complement strand
TCGCCATGTCGGGCTCGCCCTGCCGGTTGCGATACGATGGCCGCCACATGAGTTGGTCCGATACCGCCGCCAGGGCTTGCGCGGCCACAAGGGACGCCGAACCCTGGGGCCCCGAATAGGCGCAGGCTGGGCCGAGTTGCGCATCAACGATGGGGTTGGTTGCCGGGGCGGCGGTGTTCAGCGTTCCCGTCCAATCGACATTTTCCAGGGTGAAGCTCGCGGTTCTCGCCACCGCGCCGCCGGAATTCGCGGCCGCGGTAAACAGCTCTTTCATGGCGCTGATAAGCCGGTTCATACTGGTGGTATCCTTGCTTTGTATTTTCTGTTTGCCATCAGAAATCTAGACTGGGAATCGTGTAAATGAAACGTCCGATCGAAGCCCTGAAGCCTCTCCGCGAACTGGAACGTAAAATCCTCTGGCTGGCCTGCTGGATGGTGCACAACGCCAACCATCTTCGGCCCAAGAATGACGGCGATGTGAAGGTTGGCGGCCATCAGGCGTCCTGCGCCTCCATGGTATCGATCATGACGGCGCTTTACTTCCATGTGCTCAGGCCCGAGGACCGGGTCGCGGTCAAGCCGCATGCCTCGCCGGTGTTCCACGCGATCCAGTATCTCATGGGCAACCAGACCCGGGAGAAGTTGGAGAATTTCCGGGGCTACGGCGGCGCCCAGTCCTATCCCAGCCGGACCAAGGATATCGACGACGTGGATTTCTCCACCGGTTCGGTCGGTCTGGGGGTGTCGATCACCGCCTTTGCCTCGCTGATCCAGGATTACCTGGCGGCCAAGCCCTGGGCGGCCGACCGGCCCCTGGGGCGGATGATTGCCCTGGTTGGCGATGCCGAGCTCGACGAGGGCAACATCTACGAATGCCTCCAGGAGGGCTGGAAACACGATCTGCGCAACACCTGGTGGATCATCGATTACAACCGACAGAGCCTGGACGGCGTTGTGCGCGAGGGATTGTGGCAGCGTATCGAGGCGATCTTCGGCGCCTTCGGCTGGGACGTGGTGCGGCTCAAATTCGGCGCCTTGCAGCAAGCCGCCTTTGCCGAGCCCGGCGGCGAGCACCTGCGGGGTTGGATCGATAGCTGCCCAAACCAGCTTTATTCGGTGCTGACCTACCAGGGCGGCGCCGCCTGGCGCAAGCGCCTGATGGACGATATCGGTGACCAGGGCGATGTGACCGCCTTGCTGAGCCGGCGCGACGACGGCGAACTGGCGACGTTGATGAATAATCTCGGCGGCCAGTGCATCGAGACTCTTACGCGGGCCTTCGACGCCATCGATCACGACCGGCCCACCGCCTTCCTGGCCTACACCATCAAGGGCTGGGGAACTCCCCTGGCGGGCCATAAGGACAACCATGCGGGCATCATGACCGAGGCCCAGATGGCCGCGTTCCAGGCGGCCATGGGCGTCGCCGAGGGCGAAGAATGGGAGCCTATGGCGGCGGTCCAGGATCCGGCGGCGCTGCGGGCTTTGCTCGACGCCACGCCGTTCTTCGCCGCCGGCCGCCGGCGCTATATCGCGGCTAAACAGCCTGCCCCGGGGCCGGTCTTTCTCGACGATCGTGAACTCTCCACCCAGGCCGGGTTCGGCAAAATTCTCGACGATCTGGCCACCTCCGATAATACCCTGGCCGACCGCATCATCACCACCTCGCCGGACGTGACGGTGTCCACCAACCTTGGCTCCTGGGTCAATCGGCGTGGCTTGTTCGCCCGCGATGAAATGGCCGACACCTTCCGTGATGAGCGGGTACCCTCGACCCAGAAGTGGCAGTTCTCACCCCAGGGGCAACATATGGAACTCGGCATTGCCGAGATGAACCTGTTTCTCCTGCTCGGCGCGGCCGGTCTCAGTCATTCCCTGTTCGGCGAGCGGCTGATCCCCATCGGCACGGTTTACGACCCCTTCGTGGCCCGCGGTCTCGATGCTCTGAACTATGCCTGCTATCAGGATGCGCGCTTCGTGATTGCCGGCACGCCCTCGGGCATCACTCTGGCGCCGGAAGGCGGCGCCCACCAGTCCATCGGCTCGCAACTCATCGGCATCAGCCAGGACGGGCTGGCGGCTTTCGAGCCGGCCTATCTCGACGAGCTCGCGGTGATCCTCGATTGGGCCTTCGACTACCTCCAGCGCGACGGCGAGGGCGAGCCCGACGAGCGCACCTGGCTACGCGATGAGACCGGCGGCTCGGTCTATCTCCGCCTCACCACCCGCGAGCTGGAACAACCGGCGCGGCGCGATGACGACAGCTTCCGCCAGAGTGTCATCGACGGGGCATATTGGTGGCGCCAACCTGGCCCCAACGCCGATATCGTGATTGCCTACCAGGGCTGCGTCGCGCCCGAAGCCATCGAGGCGGCGGGCCGCATTGCCGAAGACCGCCGCGATATCGGGGTTCTGGCGATCACCTCGGCCGACCGGCTCAACGCCGGGTGGACAGCGGCCCAGCGGGCCCGGCGCCGGGGTTTGATCGGGGCCATGAGCCAGGTTGAACGATTGATGGCCGATCTGCCGCCCCATTGCACGCTGATCACGGTTACCGATGGCCATCCGGCGACGCTGGCCTGGCTTGGCGCCGTGGGCGGGCATCGGACGGTTCCCCTGGGGGTCGAACATTTCGGTCAGACCGGCACCATCGGCGATCTCTATGAGCACTACAGCATCAACGCCAATGCCATCATCGCCGCTGTCCACGGTCTTTCACCCGGTCGCCCGATCCGCCATCTCGGCCGATTGTCGTAGTCGGTTGGCCGCTATGAGGACGGCAGATAGCTGAGATCGAAGGGCCGTTCAGGATGGCGCACCAGGCGGCCGACCGAGGGCGCCGGGAAGTGTGACGTCAGCACCAGGGTATCGGTCTCGCAATGGGCCTCGAGAAAAGCCTTGCGGGTCGCCGTCGACTGGGCGCGGTCGTGGTCGAAATTTGGGCTCCATTCGGGATGGGCGAGCTGGACCGGGCTGTGCATGAGGTCGCCGCACATGACCGCGTGCTTATCCTTCGAGGCCAAGTGGACGGCCACATGGCCCGCCGTATGGCCGGGGGTTAGCTCGAGCCAGACGTTGTCGTCGAGAGCGTAGTCCATATCGACGATCACGGCCTGGCCCGCTGCCATGACCCGGGACGGCCTGGGAG
>JAYGEF010000335.1:0-5331 GCA_046582535.1 Alphaproteobacteria bacterium | reverse complement strand
TCGATGTCATCGAGGATCGCCATCAGAAGGGGATCTTCGACATCGACCCGCTGTTCCTTGATCTCACGGCGTAACGCGATCAGCCGGTCGTGGTGAAACATGCCGGTCAGCATGTCATGGCGGAGGTCATCCAGGCGGTCGAGCAGGTCGTGGCCATGCTTTATGCCGCGGGAACGGCCATCGGTGGCGTCGCTAACTTCTTGAATTGCCAGAATGCCGTCGACCGAGCTCATGGACGTTGCCGGGGCTACGGTGGTGGCTGGCGCGGACTCGCCTACGAGACTACTGGAAAAATCGGAACTGCCCTTTGACCGCGCGGCCTTGCCGGGGCGGGTTGCCGACGATCTTAGTGGTCCAGTACTCGATATTTTCATGGTCAACGCCCATGGCCGACGCCCAGGTGGCAACGCCCATCGCGCCCCACGAGCCCCAACATGGCCGACGCGGGTTAACAAGCGATTAAACCGGGCCGGGGCCGGGCGGGGCTATTGGGCAACTATTGCCTGACGCCGGGCAGACCCTGCCGGGAAAACCCTGCCCCGGCCAACGGCTAAAACCTGAAGTGGACAATTAAAATTAGTCAAAACAACACGGTACTTCGATTTTCCCGGTTGGCACGCGGTTCGCAACAGGGACCATGTCAACACGCAAGGAGTCACACTTTGACCACCACGACCGAGTTATCGACCTCCTCCATTGTTTGCCACGGCCGGCGAATCGTGCGGCACATCATGTATGTGGCGACGATTGCACTGGTGGCGGCGCAGATATTTTCGATCGGTAGCGCCGAAGCCATGTCGCGGATCAAGGACATTGCCGATTTCGAAGGCGTCCGTGACAACCAGCTTATCGGGTATGGCCTGGTCGTCGGTATCAACGGCACCGGCGACAGTCTGACCAATTCACCATTCACTCGGCAAAGCATCGTTGGCATGCTCGAGCGCCTTGGCGTCAACGTGCGCGGCATTACCCTCAACACCACCAACATCGCCGCCGTGATGATAACGGCGACCCTGCCGCCCTTCGTTCGTCACGGCAGCCGCCTCGACGTCACGGTCAGTGCGCTGGGTGACGCCAGCAGCCTGCTCGGCGGCACCTTGATCGCGACGCCGTTACTGGCCGCTGATGGCAATGTTTACGCAGTGGCCCAGGGACAGTTGGCGGTTGGCGGGTTCTCCGCCGAGGGCGCGTCAGGCACCAAGATCAGCAAGGGCGTGCCAACCAGCGCGCGGATCGCCGGCGGCGCGATTGTCGAACGCGAGGTCGGGTTCGAACTGACCGGCATGAGCGAGCTTAATATCGCCTTGCGCAACCCGGATTTCACCACCACCCAGCGGGTCGCCCAGGCGATCAATGCCAGTCTTGGCGAAATCGCCGCGAAAGCCATCGACTCAGGCACTGTCAGCCTGGTCATTCCAGACCGCTATCGCGACAACGTCGCCGGCCTGTCGACCACTATTGAGCAACTACGGATCGAGCCGGACCAGCCGGCGCGCGTGGTTTCGGCGGCGCTTTGCTGCACCAGTTCGATAACCCCGGCGTCGATGTTGGCGGCGTCGTCCGACATCAATTCGATGCCATTGACGGTCGCGCCCGCCGGGCCGATTACGTCGTGGCACAGGCGCGTACACAGTAAAGCCGCCAGCTTCATATCTTCCATCAGTGCCTCTTGAATTGGGCGGCGATCATTGGGCGTCGCCGCGACAGATGTTGTTATCGACGTTCTATATGGGATTGGAACCGGCGTTTCACAACGACAATATGGCCGCCGCTCCACTGCCGCTATATCGCGTGGCGGTCGTGGCGCTATCGGAAGGCACTGGAAAGCCGTATTTTCATAGTGATCTTGGCTCATTCAAAATGCGTGCGCTGGTCGCGGGCGCGGTGTACAACGTCACCGAAATTGTCGACGGTTGAATTGTAAGATTTCACGGAACGGGTAGGATATCAGGGTGGCCCCGGAACTTAAAACATACCGACATCCAGGGTCGGGTAAGCGTAAGGCAAGGTTCGTCAATCGCGGCCGTCAGGTCGAACAGGCGGCGCAGGACGACGTCAGGAGTTTGCTTGGCGACAAGCCGCGCCGGCGGGATCTATTGATCGAATATCTCCACCTTGTTCAGGACCACTATCACCACATTTCGTCTGACCATCTGGCGGCCCTGGCCGGCGAAATGGGTATTCCCATGGCCGAGGCCTACGAGGTCGCCACGTTCTATGCTCACTTCGATGTGGTGCGCGATGGCGAGACTCCGCCGCCGCCCCTGACGGTCCGGGTTTGCGATTCCCTGAGTTGCGAACTGGCCGGGTCGAATGAATTGCTCGCCGCGCTTCCCGAGCGCCTGGGCTCGGATGTACGGGTGGTGCGGGCACCCTGTATGGGGCGTTGTGATTGTGCCCCGGTGGTCGAAGTCGGACATCGCCATGTGTCGTCCGCCAATGTTGATGATGTCGCCGCCGCCGTGGATGGCGGCGAGTGGACGCCGGTTGTCCCGGATTATATGGATTACGACGCCTATGTGGCCGACGGCGGCTATGGGCTGCTGCGTGACTGCCTTGACGGTAATCGAGATGCCGAGGGCCTTGTTGATATCATGCGGTCATCGGGATTGCGCGGTCTCGGCGGCGCTGGTTTCCCGGCCGGCCAGAAATGGCAGTTCGTGCGCAGTGAGCCCGGTCCCCGGCTCATGGCGCTCAACGCCGACGAGGGCGAGCCGGGCACCTTCAAGGATCGCCATTACATGGAGAGCGATCCCCACCGCTGCCTCGAGGGCATGCTGGTGGCGGCCTGGGTGGTCGAGGCGACCGACGTCTATTTTTATCTGCGTGACGAGTACCCCGGCGTGCGCCAGGTGTTGCTCACCGAGATTGCCAAGATCGAGGCTGCCGGCCTCGACCGGGTGACCAAGATCCATCTTCGCCGGGGTGCCGGTGCTTATATTTGCGGCGAAGAAGGCGCCATGATGGAAAGCATCGAAGGCAAGCGCGGCATGCCGCGTAACCGGCCGCCGTTTCCGACCAAGGTCGGGCTGTTCGGCCGGCCAACCCTGATTCATAACGTCGAGACGGTTTATTGGGTGCGCGCCCTGGTCGAGAACGGCGCCGATTGGTTTGCCGGCCAGGGCCGCAACGGGCGCAAAGGCCTGCGCAGCTTCTCGGTTTCGGGCCGGGTCGCCGAGCCCGGCGTCAAGCTGGCGCCCGCCGGCATCACCATGCGAGAGTTGATCGACGAGTTCTGTGGCGGCATGGCCGAGGGCCATAGGTTCAAGGGTTATTTGCCGGGCGGCGCCTCGGGCGGGGTCCTGCCGGCCGCCATGGACGACATTCCCCTCGATTTCGACACTCTGCAGGCCTACGACTGCTTTATCGGCTCGGCGGCCGTGGTCGTGCTGTCCCATAAGGACAGCATGCGCGACGTGGCGATAAATCTCCTGCGCTTCTTCGAAGACGAGAGCTGCGGCCAGTGTACGCCCTGCCGGGTCGGCTGCGAAAAGGCGGTAAAGCTCATGAGTGACGGCCCCTGGGACGGTAATTTGCTCAAGGAATTGGCCACCACAATGATGGATGCGTCGATCTGTGGCCTTGGCCAGGCCGCGCCTAACCCTATGTTGATGGTGCTGCGGCACTTCCAGGATGATCTATAATGACTGATCGCATCGATTTTACCCTCGACGGCAAGGCGGTTTCGGCCGCTCCGGACGAAACCATCTGGCAGGTTGCCGAGCGCGAAGGCGTCGAGATACCCCATCTTTGCTATTCGACCCAGGCGACCTATCGGCCCGACGGCAACTGCCGGGTCTGCATGGTTGAGATCGAGGGCGAACGGACCCTGGCCGCGTCCTGTCTGCGCCCGCCGACATCGGGCATGGTGGTCAGGACCGATACGGACCGCGCCGACACCGCGCGCAAGATGGTCATGGAACTGCTGCTCGCCGATCAGCCGGCCCAGGAAAGCGCCCACGATCCCAGATCCGAGCTGTGGCACTGGGCCGAGCAAATGGGCCAGCTTGACAGTCGTTTCCCGGCCCGGGAAACCCCCGACGCCGACAACAGCCACCCGGCCATGGCGGTCAATCTCGACGCCTGCATCCATTGCAATCTCTGTGTCCGGGCGTGCCGCGAAGCCCAGGTCAACGACGTCATCGGCATGGCCTACCGGGGCCACGGCGCCAAGGTGGTGTTCGACTTCGATGACCCCATGGCCGAGTCGACCTGCGTCGGCTGCGGTGAATGTGTTCAGGCCTGCCCGACCGGCGCCCTGATGCCGGCCAGCCTGCTCGACATGGATGGCGTGCGTGAGAACTTTGCCGACAAGCAGGTTAAGAGCGTCTGCCCCTATTGCGGCGTCGGTTGCCAGCTCACCTACAACATCAAGGACAACCGCATCCTTTCGGTGGATGGCCGCGAAGGGCCGGGTAATGCCGGCCGGCTTTGCGTCAAGGGACGGTTCGGTTTCGACTACATCAATCATGCGCACCGGCTGACGACGCCGTTGATTCGCCGCCATGACGCCCCCAAGGATGCCCTGGCCGATATCGATCCGGCCAATCCCTATAGCCATTTCCGCGAGGCCACCTGGGACGAAGCCCTGGACGCGGCGGCGGCGGGGTTGGCAAGAATTCGCCAAGCCGAGGGTCCCAAGGGCCTTGCCGGCTTCGGCTCGGCCAAGGGCTCGAACGAAGAAGCCTATCTGTTCCAGAAGCTGGTTCGCGTCGGCTTCGGCACCAACAATGTCGATCACTGCACCCGGCTGTGCCATGCCTCGTCGGTGGCGGCGCTGCTCGAGACCATCGGTTCGGGCGCGGTGACGGCGCCTTTCACCGACGCTCTGAAGGCCGATCTCATCGTCGTTATCGGCGCCAATCCGACCGAGAACCATCCGGTCGCCGCCACCTTCTTCAAGAACGCCGCCCAGGCCGGCGCCACCCTGATCGTCTGCGACCCGCGCGGCCATGCGCTGAGCAAGCACGCCACCCATATGCTGCAATTCACCCCCGGCACCGACGTCGCCCTGCTTAACGCCTTGATGAACGTCATCGTCACCGAGCAGCTCTACGACCGCCAGTATATCGAGGCCCATACGGAAGGCTTCGAGGCCTTGGCCGAACATCTGGCGAGGTTTACCCCCGAATTGATGGCCGAGGTCTGCGGCGTCGACGCCGATACCCTGCGCCGGGTGGCGCGTCTTTACGCCCGCGCCGAGCGCGCCATCGTCTTCTGGGGCATGGGCATATCCCAGTCGGTCCACGGCACCGACAACGCCCGCTGCCTGATTTCCCTGGCCCTGATGACCGGCCAGATCGGCCGCCCAGGCACCGGGCTTCATCCCCT
>JAYGEF010000260.1:0-16059 GCA_046582535.1 Alphaproteobacteria bacterium | reverse complement strand
CTCGTTCCTCGGCCTCGGCGTGCCGATAATGTACGCCCAGGGCGAATACACCCCCGAGGAACTGGAGGCCAGCGCCAACGCCATCGTCGGCTGGTGGCACCATTCCACCGAGAACACCATCGACAAGCTCGACTGGGACCTCATGGACGAGCACATGCGCATGTACGGCGCCTATTTGTGGGAGCTTTGCACGACCCCCATCCTGCCCTACGAGTTCGCCAGCCTGGCGGCCCGCTTCAAGGAGCGCATCGAGGAATTCGGCGCCGCCGGTCGCCTCATCGGTCTCGACAGCGTCATCGCCAAGGCCGAGGCGTTGGGCGAGGCAGCCCTCAGGCTCGACGCCACCGCCGAGACATGGCGCGAGCGCTACAAATCCGGTGCCGAGACCGACATGGAACCGGCCGACATCATCGATGGCTGCATGAAGCGCCTGAGTCGCCTGCTGACCCCGACGGCGAGCACCGGCAAAGGCACCTACGGCCACGACCCCTACCGCTTCACGCCGCAGACCACCATGATTCCCTGCCTCTACGATCTTGACCGCATGGTCGGCCTTGAGGAAGGCAGCGAAGAGCGCCGGCTGCTCGAAACCCAGTTGGTGCGCAGCCGCAATCGGGTCGCCGATACCCTGGCCGACGCCTGCGCCGCCATCGAACAGACCCTGGTCGGCAGGCGCCTAAGCGATTAGGCGACGATAGGCGGCTTCGACGTCATGGGTAATGGTCTCGGGGTCGCACAGGGTTGAGTCCGCCATACGCTGGCGGAGCTCACGGCGAAGGCTGGTTAGCCGATCCGGTGAGCCCGCCAGAGCGACGGCGGTATCAACATAGGCATCGCCGGTTTCCGCGATCCATTCGGTGAGGCCGACGCGGGTGAGCAGGCTGGCGCCGACGCGGCCGGCATGGCGGTCACCGCGCAGGGTGACCACCGGCACGCCCATCCACAAGGCCTCGCAAGTGGTCGTGGTGCCGTTGTAGGGGAATGGATCGAGAGCAATATCGACACGGCCATAGGCGCCGAGATGGCCCGCCGTCGAGGCGATCCACGGCACCAGCTCGACCCGGCCCGGCTCGATTCCTTCGGCCGTGAACAGGGCGTCATAGCTCTCGCGGGTCTCTGGATCGGCCAGGGTACGGCTCTCTATGACGAGGCGTGAGCCAGGCACCCGCTGGAGGATTGCGGCCCAGGCCCCGACTACTGCCGGATTGACCTTGGGCAGGTGGTTGAACGAGCCGAAGGTCACGTGGCCGCTTGTCGAAGACGGCAACGGCGCCACGTCCGGCGCCTCCGCTGGCGGCGCGAAGCACAAAAATCCGCTGTTGAGGCGCAACAGGGTTTCCGTGTGATCACAGTCGGCCTGACCGGGCGGGTCGGCGACGTCGTCAGTGAAGCGGTAGCCCATGGTCGCCATGCCGGTGGTGTTGGGATAGCCCATCCAGGCGATGAGCACGGGCGCCGGCTGCTGGGCGAACACGCCGAGACGGTTACCTGCCGTGTGGCCGGCGAGATCGACCAGAATATCAATGCGGTCTTCGCGTATCCGGTCCGCCACGGGGCTATCACTTAAGCCCACGGTCGAACACCAGTGATCTGCCAGTCCCTGAAAATGCGCCGTGTGGTCATCGGGCTGGGCGACTTCGGCGTAGCAGTAGACCTCGAACGACCAGCGATCATGGTGTGCGATGATGGGTTCGATGAAATTACCGACGGAATGGCGGCGGAAGTCGGGCGACACATAGCCGATGCGCAGCCGCCCCTCGGGATCCCGGGACTTGTTGCACGGTGCCGGCGCATTTCCATGGATATCGTCCCAGCGTCGGCTTTCCATCAGAATTTCGCCCTGGCTCACGGCGCTATGGTAGTTCATGGCGAGAATCAGGTTGCTGTGAGCGGCCGCCAGATCCGGCTGCAACGCCAGAGCCTGGCGAAACGCCGCCATGGCCTCGGCGGGACGGCCCATCTCCTGATAGGCAAAGCCCAGGTTGTTCGCCGCCATGGCATCGTCGGGCCGTAGCACCATGGCCTGGCGCGACGCCGCAATCGCCTGCCCAAGCTGGCCTTGCTCCTGTAATACGGTGCCCAGGGTGTTGTGAGCATCGCCATGGTCCGGCGCCACGGACACGGCGCCCCGGTACGCCGCCACCGCCTCATCCAATTGGCCCTGGGCGCGCAGCGCATTGGCCAGATTGTAGTAGGCCTCGCCATAGGTCGGCTTGAGGGTTACGGCGCTATAGAAGACGGCCGCCGCCTGGGCCAGCCGCTCCAGACCGTGAAGCGCGACGCCGAGATTGTTATGGGCCTCGGCCGAGTTGGGTTGCAGAGCGATGGCCTGGTGCTGGGCCGCCACCGCCTCGTCCAGGCGCCCCAGGTCCTTGAGCGCCACGCTCAGGTTGCTGTGAGCGTCGGAGAAGCCGGGGCGCAGGGCAACGGCCTTGGCGATCAGGTCGGCGGCGCGCCCGGGGTTACCCTGCTGGCACTCGATGACGCCGAGAAGATGCAGGGCATCGACGCTATCGGGCGCGGCGGCCAGGACGTCACCGTAGAGCCGCTTGGCCTCGGCAAGCTGCCCGGCCTGATGATGGGCCAGAGCATCGGCGAGCGCCCGATCCGCTGGCGCCGCGCGGCTTTGACTTCTGTTCACATGGGGTCTCCGCGACAACCGGTTTCGCGTGGCCATGATCGCCGATCCATGGTTAACGCCGTCTCAAGACCGCGAGCCCCTGCAAAAAGGTAATATCTTCAGTGATTTTCGAGGCGGAGTCAGGTTGCATCGCCCAATCGCCTGTGTTACCTAATCGCTCGATCCGGGCCGGGCTACTCATGGACCGGGTTATGTAGAGAATAATCCCTAATTATCAATTGGTTACCTCGAAAGAGTCTTACCAAGGGGCGGCCTGGGTGGCGACAGATGCTAGTGGAGTGACGGGGCTCGCGGGACGCTACGCAACAGCGTTGTTCGAGCTTGCGGTTGATCAGGACAAACTGGATCAGGTTTCGGCCGATCTCGAGGCCCTCGCCGAGTTGTTGGGCGAGAGCGACGACCTGCAGCGCCTGGTGCGCAGTCCGGTGTTGTCGCGGGGCGAGCAGATGCAGGCCATGAACGGCATTCTCGAGTCCGCCGGCGCCAACCCGTTGACCCGAAAATTCGTCGGTCTGCTGGCCGAACAGCGTCGCTTGTTCGTGCTTGCCGCCATCATCGATACATTCAAACAGTTACACGCCGCCCATCGCGGCGAGGTTCGCGCCGCGGTTATCTCGGCGCATGAGCTTTCGGCGACCCAGTTCGATTCCATACGCACCACCCTCAAGACCGTGCTTGGTGGTGACGTGGCGGTCGATGCTCAAGTCGACGAAGATATGATTGGCGGCCTCATCGTGCGCGTTGGATCGCGTATGGTTGATGGTTCGCTCCGCACAAAGCTTCAACGTTTGCAGCTCGCCATGAAGGGGGTTGGGTAATGGAAATCCGCGCCGCGGAAATCTCCGCGATCATCAAGGAACAGATTGCCGGGTTCGGCACCGAGGCCGAAGTCGCCGAGGTCGGACAAGTGCTGTCGGTCGGTGACGGTATCGCCCGTGTTTATGGACTCGATCAGGTCCAGGCCGGCGAGATGGTCGAATTCCCAGGCGGCATCAAGGGCATGACCCTCAACCTCGAGCTCGACAATGTCGGCATCGTCATCTTCGGCGATGACCGCGACATCAAGGAAGGCGACACGGTCAAGCGGACCGGCGCCATCGTCGATGTCCCGGCGGGCATGGAAATGCTGGGCCGGGTGGTCGATGCCCTGGGCAATCCGATCGACGGCGGACCGGCCATCGAGGCCACCGAGCGCCGCCGCATCGAGGTCAAGGCGCCGGGCATCATCCCGCGCCAATCGGTTCATGAGCCGGTGCAGACCGGGATCAAGGCACTCGACGCCCTGGTGCCCGTCGGCCGTGGCCAGCGCGAGTTGATCATTGGTGACCGCCAGACCGGCAAGACCGCCGTGGCCATCGACACCATTCTCAATCAGAAGAAGATCAACGACGGCGACGACGACTCGAAGAAGCTCTTTTGCATCTACGTGGCGATCGGCCAGAAGCGCTCGACCGTGGCCCAAGTGGTCAAGACCCTAAACGACTACGACGCCATGAAGTACACCATCGTGGTTGCCGCCACCGCGTCCGACCCGGCGCCGCTGCAGTTCCTGTCGCCCTATACGGGCTGCGCCATGGGTGAATACTTCCGCGACAACGGCAAGCATGCGCTGATCATCTACGATGATCTCTCGAAACAGGCCGTTGCCTACCGCCAGATGTCGCTGTTGCTGCGCCGCCCGCCGGGCCGCGAAGCCTATCCCGGCGACGTGTTCTATCTTCACTCCCGGCTGCTCGAGCGCGCCGCCAAACTCAACGCCGACAACGGCTCGGGCTCGCTGACCGCCCTGCCGATCATCGAGACCCAGGCCGGCGACGTCTCGGCCTATATTCCGACCAACGTGATTTCCATCACCGACGGTCAGATCTTCCTCGAGACTGAGCTGTTCTATCAGGGCATCCGCCCGGCGATTAACGTCGGCCTGTCGGTTAGCCGTGTTGGTTCCGCGGCCCAGACCAAGGCCATGAAGCAGGTTGCCGGCAGCATTAAGCTGGAACTCGCCCAATATCGCGAGATGGCCGCCTTCGCCCAGTTCGGCTCGGACCTGGACGCTGCCACCCAGCGCCTGCTCAACCGCGGCGCGCGCCTCACCGCCCTGCTCAAGCAGGATCAGTACACGCCTTATCCCATCGAGGAGCAGGTGGTGGCGATCTACGCCGGCGTGCGCGGGCACCTCGACAACATCGACGTCGATCATGTTTCGCGTTTCGAGGCGGAGTTGCTTACCGACATGCGCGACAAACACGGCGACGTGCTGGCGACAATCCGCGACGAGGGCGCAATTTCGGACGATGCTGAGGAAAATCTCAAGGCGATCCTCGAAGGCTTCGTCAAGACGTTCGCCTAACCGGGCGCCTAGTGGAGCGATAGAGCAATCTCATGGCCAGCCTCAAGGAACTCCGGATCCGGATCAACAGCGTCAAATCGACGCAGAAGATCACCAAGGCGATGCAGATGGTCGCGTCGTCGAAGCTGCGGCGCGCGCAGGAGAACGCCGAGGCCGCCCGGCCCTATGCCATGCGCATGGAAAACATGCTGCGCGCCATCGCCTCAAGCGTCGCGGGCAACGACAACGCGCCCGCCATGCTTGCCGGAAGCGGCGCCAGTGACAATCATCTGCTGCTGGTCACCACGTCAGACCGCGGCCTGTGCGGCGGCTTCAACTCATCGATCGCCAAGGCCATCAGGGAACGCATCGCGGCGCTGCAGGCCGAAGGCAAGACGGTCAAGCTGCTGTGCCTGGGACGCAAGGGGCGCGATCAGCTCAAGCGTGATTTCGGCTCGCTCATCATCGACACCGTCGAGGATCTCGACAAGGGCGGACTGAGTTTCGACGATGCGGCCGACATTGCCACCCGGCTTACCGCCATGTTCAAGGACGGCGAGTTCGACGTTTGCACCATCGTCTATAACCATTTCCAGTCGGTCATGAGCCAGATCGTCACGCCGCAGCAGTTGATTCCGTACAACGTCGAGAGCACCGACGCCGCCGACGCCGAGGCAGATCAGGGCGAAGCCAAGGCAATCTACGAATACGAACCCGAGGAAGAGGAAATCCTCGCCACCCTGCTACCGCGCAATCTCGCCGTTCAAATTTTTCGCGCCCTGCTGGAAAGCTCGGCCAGCGAGCAGGCGGCGCGGATGACGGCCATGGACAACGCCACGCGCAACGCCGGCGATATGATCGACAGGCTGTCATTGCTCTACAACCGATCGCGCCAAGCGGCGATCACCACCGAACTCACCGAAATCGTCACTGGCGCCGAGGCGCTGTAAGATTCCATGATTTGCTCAACGGAGCGACACTATGAATAAGTCAAACGGCAAGATCACTCAGGTTATTGGCGCTGTCGTCGATGTGAAGTTCGAAGGCGACCTTCCCGCCATTCTCAATGCCCTTCAATGTGATCTGGGCGACCGCCTGCTGGTTCTTGAAGTAGCCCAGCACCTCGGCGAGTCGACGGTTCGCACCATCGCCATGGACACCACCGAAGGTCTGGTTCGCGGCCAGGAAGTCTTCGATACCGGCACGCCAATCATGGTGCCGGTGGGGCCCGAGACCCTGGGGCGTATCATCAATGTGATCGGAGAGCCGATCGATGATCGCGGCCCGGTGGTGACCAAGAGCCGCGCCGCCATCCATAACACCGCGCCGCCCTTCGTCGATCAGTCGACGGAATCGGAGATTCTGACCACCGGCATCAAGGTGGTCGATCTGCTGGCGCCCTACGCCAAGGGCGGCAAGATCGGTCTGTTCGGCGGCGCCGGCGTCGGCAAGACCGTTATCATCATGGAATTGATCAACAATATAGCCAAGGCCCACGGCGGCTTCTCGGTGTTCGCCGGGGTTGGCGAGCGCACCCGCGAGGGCAACGACCTGTATTACGAGATGGTCGAGTCCGGGGTTATCGATCTCGAAGGCGACAAGTCCAAGGCGGCCCTGGTCTACGGCCAGATGAACGAGCCCCCCGGCGCCCGCGCCCGGGTCGGGCTGACCGGCGTCACCCTGGCCGAGTACTTCCGCGACGAGGAAGGCCAGGACGTGCTGCTGTTCATCGATAATATTTTCCGCTTCACTCAGGCCGGCTCTGAAGTGTCCGCCCTGTTGGGCCGCATTCCCAGCGCCGTGGGCTATCAGCCCACCCTGGCGACGGAAATGGGCAACTTCCAGGAGCGCATCACCTCGACCAACAAGGGCTCGATTACCTCGGTCCAGGCGATTTATGTGCCGGCCGACGATCTCACCGATCCGGCGCCGGCCACATCCTTCGCCCACCTGGATGCCACCACCGTTCTTAGCCGCCAGATCGCCGAGCTCGGCATTTATCCGGCGGTCGATCCGCTCGATTCCACGTCGCGTATGCTCGATCCCCGGATCATCGGTGACGAGCATTACGACATCGCCCGTGAGATCCAGCGTATTCTGCAGACCTACAAGTCCCTGCAGGACATCATCGCCATTCTCGGCATGGACGAATTGTCCGAGGAGGACAAGCTGACCGTGACCCGGGCGCGCAAGATCCAGCGTTTCCTGTCCCAGCCCTTTCATGTGGCCGAGGTCTTCACCGGCACGCCAGGCGTCTTCGTCAGCCTGGAAGACACCATCGCCGGCTTCAAGGGCCTGCTTGACGGCGACTACGACGACCTGCCCGAGGCCGCGTTCTATATGGTCGGCACCATCGAAGAAGCGGTCGAGAAGGCCAAGCGCATGGCCGCCGAGGCCGCCTAGAGGCATTAGTCATGAGCGATACCAGCACGTCCGATAGCGCCAACAAGGTCACTTTCGAGCTCGCCTCGCCCGAGGCGCTGCTGATCTCGACCACGGCCGACATGGTGGTGGTGCCCGGCGCCGAAGGCGACTTCGGTGTGCTGCCGGGACACGCGCCGTTTATTTCGGAAGTGCGGCCCGGCGTCATCGACGTCTACCAGGGTGACAAGATCGAGGAACGGGTGTTCGTCGCCAGCGGCTTCGCTGAGGTCAACGAACAGGGCTGCACGGTGTTGTCGAATGAAGCCTATCCGGTGGAGGATCTCGACCGGGGCGACGTGCAGGAACGTCTCGACGCCGCGCAAGCCGATCTCACGGACGCCGACAACGACCAGGAGCGCGACGCCGCCGAGACGGAAATCACCCTGTGCACCGCCATGCTCGAGGCGATCGGCTAAGCCAGCGGCTTTTCACGGGCGCCTTTGATTCCCCGGGCGCCCGCGCTACCCTAATTCCATACCGCTCCACTCAGGTCGAAAGGATTTGTCCTTGGGCCACTGGACGCTCGACGATATTCCGTGGGACGACGTTGATCGGTCGGCGGTTGACCCCGGAACCGTCACCCTGATCAAGGCCGCCTGCATGGTCGAGCACAACGGTGCCGACTATTGCGGCGCCGATGACCCCGCGCCCTATGACCGCAAACGCAGCATCCGCGCCTACGGTGGACGAACCCTGCCGCTTCGCCCACGTCCAACGGGCCTTGCGCATGGTGTTAAAAGCCGTCGGCCTCGATGCGCGGGACCGCCTCAGCGAGGGGTTGATCGCCATCGGTGGCGCCTGCTGCGTCTCCGCGCCCGTCAGCTCGCGAGGATATCGCTGAACTCGGCCAATACGTCGAGGTAGAGTTGGCGCTTGAAAGGCACGATGAAGCGCGGCAGGTCCGCCGCTTCGAACCATTTCCATTCGGCGAACTCGGGAACATGGGCGTTCAGGTCGAAGTCGGAATCACTGCCGAGGAACCGCGCGACAAACCATTTCTGGCGCTGGCCGCGATAGCGCCCGCCCCAGATCTTGCCGGCCTTCTCCGGTGGCAGGTCGTAGGTCAGCCAATCGCGGCTCTCGGCGATGATCTCCGCATTGTTGCTGCCGGTCTCTTCTTTTAGCTCACGCATGGCCGCCTGGCGCGGGGTCTCGCCCTCGTCAATGCCGCCCTGGGGCATCTGCCAGGCGGTGCCGGGGGTATCGATACGCCGACCGCCGAATACCAGGCCCCGGCTGTTCAACAGCACCACCCCGACCCCCCGGCGGTAGGCCTGGTGATCACCTTCAGTTGTCATCATCGAATATCCTGCTTATTGGCCAGGGCGCTGATCGGCGCCAATACGAAGGTCTGGCCGTCAACGGTGACAGCCCAGCGCCCGAGCCGTTCAAGAGTCACCGGGAAGGAGTGGCTGAGGGCGACCGCGTAGCCGGTGGCGCGGGCGATACGCTCGACCTCGCCGAGCCGCTGGTCAATGGCATGGCGCGATGCCTGGACGTCTATGAAGCGGTCGTTGGCGGCGGTCGGCAAGCCGATTGCCGCCGCCATCTGCGCCGCCACGCTGTTGGCCGAGGTGCGCGCGTCGAGAAACATCAGGCCGCGCACCTTGAGTGCCGACAAGATGGGCCGGAGATCGTCGGCCGAGGCGGTAAACCGCGACCCCATGTTGTGGGTGACGCCGACATAGCCCGTGGCCCTGCCGAGATGCCATTTCAGGCGGGCCACGTTCTCGGCACTGGAAAGCGTCGTCAACAACGGCCGCGGGCCGGGATCGATAGCCGGATAATCGACCGGCTCCATGGGCAGATCGAGCAACACCTCGTGACCAGCGGCCCGGGCGAGGTCGATCCATTGCTGCAGATCGGGAGCGTGGGAGGCGAAGGCCAGGGTAATGCCCGCCGGTAATTTGATGGCTTCGGCAGTCGCCGCCCGGCCCAACCCGAGGCCGGCCACCACCACGGCAATGCGCGGCCGGGTGTCGTCATGATCGAACGGCCGGGCATAGGCCAGCCAGGTGGCGCTTGGCGCCGGCGTCACCGGGGCCGGCTCGTCCGGCGCCTCGGGCATGGCATCGGGCGTCACCTCGGGTTCGGCGGCGACTGGCGGCTCGGGTTCCGGCTCGGGCACCGGGGCTGGTTCTGGCGTCGGCACCGGTTCAACGGCCGCCACGGTGGATTCCGGCGCTGGGACTGGCTCCGGTTCAGGGGCCGGCTCTGGTTCGGGCGCCACGATTTCCGGCTCGGGTTCCAGCTCAGGCGTTGGCTCCGGCGCCACCATGTCGGGCTCAGCCTGTGGTTCCGGCTCGGGCTCGGGGCTTACCGCTTCAGGCTCCGCCGGTGCCTGCGGCAACGGTGGTGCGGGCGCGGCAATCGTCGCTTCCGGCTCGGGCGGCTCGGCCGTCACCGGCGCCTCAACGGCGCTGTCAATCGCGGCGGGCGGCAGGAATGGCGGCACCGTCTCGGCAATGACCGCGGCGGCGACAACCTCATCGGGCGGCGCGGGCATCTCGACGTCGGCCGTCTCGGGCTCGGGCGCCTCAACCACAACGATCGGCTCGGGAGCCGGTTCGGGATAGACAAAGGCCACCACCACCCGAGGCGGCAGAGACGGCGGCACCCGGGAAAGCCAGAGGCCGCTCGCGACCGCGAGCAGGAAAATCACCAGGGCCGCGCCGCCCGGCACACTCATGTGCTGCCGGTTCACAGCGTTGACCCAGTCTGAGACGGACTCACATCAGAGCTTGTAATCGACCGCCGCCGCTAGCGGGACGCGGCGCCTCCCAGTATGGCGGATCAGGCTAATTGACCGTCCGACCATTGAACAGGGACAGGCCATGAATCAGGTCAAGCGCCCGGGACAACTGGAAGTCCTTCTTGGCCAGATCGGACCGCCCGTTGGTCTTCTCGGCTGCTTCCGCCCCGGCTGCTTCGTCACCGTTGAGTTCGTCCTCGCTGGCCAGACGATTGCGCAGGCTGGCCTCATCACGGCCGGCGGCCTGATCGACATCCTCGACCACGGCTTGATGGACAACGATGTCGGGAACAATTCCCTTGGCCTGGATCGAGTGACCCGACGGTGTGTAATAGCGCGCCGTGGTCAGGCGAATGGCGCCATGTCCGGCAAGCGGGATGATGGTCTGCACCGAGCCCTTGCCGAACGAAAGCGTGCCGATAATGATGGCCCGGCGATGGTCCTGGAGAGCGCCGGCGACGATCTCGGAGGCCGAGGCGGAACCGCCGTTGATCAAAACCACCAACGGCAGTCCGTCGGCCAGGTCACCGGGACGGGCGTTGAAGCGCTGGATGCTGTCGGCCCGCCGGCCGCGCGTCGAGACGATCTCGCCGCGATCAAGAAAGGCATCGGAAACCACTACCGCCTGGTCGAGCAAGCCGCCCGGATTGTTACGCAGGTCGATGATCACGCCCGTCAGGGAGTCGCCAAGCTCGTCCTTGATCTTGTGCATCTCGCGCTTGAGGCCGATTTCGGTCTGCTCATCGAATTTGGTAATGCGGATATAGGCCGCGTTGTCCTCGATGCGCGAACGCACCGATTGAACCTTGATGATGGCGCGGGTGATGCGAATTTCCAGGGCCTGTTCTTCGCCCTCGCGGCGAATCGTCAGTACGATGTCGGTGCCAACCAGCCCGCGCATGCGGTCAACCGCTTCGGACAGGGTCAGGCCAAGCACCGGCTCGCCATCGAGATGAGTGACATAATCACCGGCCTTGACGCCGGCCTTGAACGCCGGGGTATCGTCAATCGGCGTCACCACCTTGACCAGGCGGCTGTCCATGGTGACTTCGATGCCGAGGCCACCGAACTCGCCCTTGGTCTGGACCTGCATGTCCTCGTAGCTGTCGCGGTCGAGGTAACTTGAATGAGGATCGAGCGATATCAACATGCCGTTGATGGCGGATTCGATAAGCTCTTGGTCGCTGACCTCCTCCACATAGTCGGCGCGGACTCGCTCGAACACGATGCCGAACAGATTAAGCTGTCGATAAGTCTCCGAACTCGCCGCGTCGCCGACTACGGGGAACGCCAGAAGAGTCATCGCGGCCAGGCCGCCAATCAGAAATTTGCGCATCATCCACTCACCTTATTTTCGCTCACCGCCAACCAGGGGAGCGGATTGATCGCCACGCCATCGCGACGAAGTTCAACATAGAGCACGGGGCCACCTTTCGACCCCCAACCCATGATGCCAACTGGCTCGCCAGCCAGCAACCATTGGCCGAGAATGCTGTCGATACGTGAAAATCCTGCTAACAGCGTATGATACCCTTCGCCGTGTTCGATGATCAAGAGTTGGCCGTAACCGCGAAACGGTCCGGCAAACACGACCTCGCCATCATAGGGGGTGATCACCTGGGCGCCGTCACGGGTCTCGATGCTGATTCCTTTGCTCCTGACACCGTTCGACTGATCACCAAATAGCGCGACCAAACGGCCCCGCGCCGGCATGGGCAGTTCGCCCCGGGCCTTGATGATGGAACGGCTGGCGGCCGGCGCCACCACGTCGTCCGGCACCTCGAGCAGCGCAACCGCCGCCGGAGCCTCGGGCTTTTCGTCCGCTGGCAGCAGGGTCGCGGCTAGGGCGGGCGTATGATCGGGCGCCGGTGTCAGACGAGCCAACAGGTCGCGAAGCGACTTCGCCTCGGCGGCCAAGCGCGTGATCTGGTCGCGGGCATCATGCCGTTGGGTCTCGGTATCCTGGTGCAGCGCCACCTTTTGCTGGTGCAGGTCATCGATACGCTGGCGCTCGGCGGCCAATGAATCACGGGTTTCCCCAAGTTCCAGTCGTTCGGTGGCGATTTCCCGGTGAAGCGCGGCCAAGACTTTGAGATCGCTTCCCAGCGCTTTCGCGGCGCGGTCGATCAGCGGCACCACGGTGCCCAACAGCAGACTGGCCCGGATCGAGTCGTCAATGGTTGCCGGTGTCGCCGCCAAAGCTTCAGGCGGTTGCCGGCTGAGGCGCTGGAGCGCGCCCAGGGTGGCCGCCAAATCATCCTTGCGCCGCGCCAGGGCCTCCCGTTTCTCAGCCTCGAGCCGGGTCAGCTCCGTAAGCCGGACCTCAAGCGCTGAAATTCGCGCCTCGTGATTGTGTGATCGCCGGGCTGCCTCAATCAGGGCAAGCCTGAGATTGTCCACGTCGCGCTCAAGATCCGCCGCTGCCTGCTCAAGAGCTTGCTTTTGCACCCGCTCGGTCTGGAGGATCTGTTCGACGGCCACGAGATCGTCGTCATCCGCACTCCAGGCAAACGGCGGCGCCATGGCGAGGCCGATAATCGGCAATAGGACGAGAGCGGTGTATGGAGCCCGGCCCACTAGGAGTCCGACGCGACCAGCAAGGAAGTTCCGGTCATTTCGGCCGGACAGTCGAGCTCCAGCAACGCGAGCAAGGTCGGCGCCACATCGGCGAGCCGGCCATCGCGGACCGTCACGTCTTGGGCCGCGGCGGCGCTGACAATGAATGGCACCGGATTCGACGTATGGGCCGTGTGCGGCCTGTCGGCTCCGCCGTTGAACATCCTTTCGGCATTGCCGTGATCGGCGGTAACCACCAGAGCACCACCGGCCGCGTAGACCGCCTGCGCCACGCGGCCCAGGCAGACGTCAACAGCCTCGACCGCGGCCATGGCGGCATCCAGCTTGCCCGTCTGGCCGACCATGCCGCCATTGGCGTAGTTGACCACCACCAGACCGAAACCGCCGTCCGTGATGGCCTCGACCAACTTGTCGGTCACTTCCGGCGCCGACATTTCCGGCTGAAGATCGTAGGTCGCGATCCGGGGCGACGGCACCAGAATGCGTTCCTCGCCCGGAAACAACCGCTCCTCGCCACCGTTCAGGAAGAACGTCACGTGGGCGTATTTTTCAGTCTCGGCAATACGCAGTTGCTTGAGCCCTGCCCGGGACACCACGTCACCGAGAATACCGGTGAGTTTGTTGGGCGGGAACAGGGCTCCGATAAACTGGTTGAGGTGGTTTGAATACTCCACCAGACCGAGCGCCGCGGCAAATTTCACCCGCGCCGGCCTGGTAAAACCGTCGAAATCCGGGTCCATAAGCGCGCCGGCGATTTGCCGCACCCGGTCGGCGCGGAAGTTGCCGATCAGCAACCCATCACCGTCACCCATGCCGCCGTAGCCGGCGATCACTGTGGGCAACACGAACTCATCAGTCTCGTCACGGGCCGTGGCATGGACAACCGCCCGGTCGGCGGTGGCGGCGGATTCGCCTTGGCCGCTGACCAGGGCGTCATAGGCCAGAGCAACCCGCTGCCAACGCTGGTCGCGATCCATGGCGTAGTAGCGCCCGGATACGGTGGCGATAGAGACGCCCGGAGTCTCGGCAACCTGCTGTTTGAATTCGTCGAGATAGTCACGGCAACCACCGGGCGACACATCGCGGCCATCGAGAAAAGCGTGAACCGCCACCGCCACACCGCGCGACGCCACGGCCCGCGCCAAGGCCGCTAAATGGCTTTGGGTGCTATGGACCCCGCCCGGCGACATCAGCCCCATGAGGTGACAGGTGCCGCCGCTGGCTTTCACTGTTTCGACAAACGCCAGCAGATCCCCATGGCCGGCAAGGGAGCCGTCGGCCACGGCCTGATCGATGCGCGGCAGGCTTTGTGGTACCACCCGCCCGGCGCCGATATTGGTATGGCCGACCTCGGAATTACCCATCTGACCGTCAGGCAGGCCGACGTCGGCGCTGGACGCCTGCAACAGGCTATGAGGATTGTTCGCCCACAGATCATCCCACACGGGCGTCTCGGCCCGGGTGATGGCGTTGTCCTCGGCGGCGGCGCCATGGCCCCAGCCATCGAGGATGCACAGCACCACGGGGCGGATTTTGGGTTCGAATGACATGGTTCAGCCGGGAAGTGTTTCGCTCAAGCCGTCGCCGCCGTGGTCTCATCGCCGTCGGGAAGCTCGGCGGTCCACATCTTTTCGAGATTGTAGAACGCCCGCACCTCGGGACGGAACAAATGGACGATGATGTCGCCGGCATCGAGCAGCACCCAGTCCCCCTGGGTACGACCCTCGATGTTCGGCGCGCCGAATTTACCCAACTTGAGCTGGCGTACGAGATTCTGCGCCAGGGCGTTGACCTGACGCTGCGACATGGCCGTGGCAATGACCATGTAATCGGCCATGGTCGATTTGCCGGCCAGATTGATGGCGATCACGTCCTCGGCCTTGCCATCGGCGAGAACCGTCTCGATCAGCGCCAACAGACGATCCACCGACGACGGCGCTGGCTTGGGCGCGACGGTGCGCTTCGATCTGGTTTTCGGTTTGGTAGCAGCCTTGGCCTTTGGCGCGGATTTGGCCTTTGGGACAGCCTTGGCCTTGGGCGCAGCCTTGGTCTTGGCGGCGGGCTGGGACTTTGGTTTGGGACTGGCTATGTGCTAATTCCTTGAACTACCGGGGTTTAAACATCTTTATCATAACCGTCGCGCGCCTCCCGGATGGAGGTCGCCGAGGCGGCGTACAACGTGCCGCGAACGAGCACCCAGGCCGGCGGGGCGAGCCCGGCAAGCCTGTGTGCCTGACGCTGGCCGATGCGCGACGATGCATAACGCCGCGCCGCGCCACTGCCAAGCGCACCGTAAGAATAGGTTGGCCGGTCGAAAACGGCAATGGGAACCGCCTCGAAGATCGCCGTCCAGTTCCGCCAGGACGAAATCTGCGCCAGATTGTCAGCCCCCATGACCCAGACGAAATTGGTTCGGGGAAAACGCTTGTTCAGCGCCCGCAGGGTATCGGCGGTGTAGCGGGTGCCGAGGCGACGCTCCATATCGCTGACTGTGATGCGCGGGTCGTCAACCAGTTCATGAGCCCCCGCCAGGCGCGCCTCATACCCGGCCATGCCATCGGTCGGCTTGAGCGGGTTCTGAGGCGACACCAGCCACCACAGCTCATCGAGAGCAAGATGATCGAGCGCCAGCAGACTGATATGCAAATGGCCCTCATGGGCCGGATTAAACGACCCGCCAAGAAGCCCAATACGCGGACCGCCTGGCCGCTGGGAAGGCCGCGCCGTCACCACCCCCAACCTCAAGGGCGAACATGGCCGCTGCCGCGGACCACGTATTTGTAGCTGGTCAGTTGCTCGATGCCGACCGGGCCGCGGGCGTGGAGTTTGCCGGTAGAGATACCGATCTCCGCCCCCATGCCGAATTCGCCGCCATCGGCATACTGGGTCGAGGCGTTGTGCAGCAGGATGCCGCTGTCGATCCGGGCGAGGAACCGCGCGGCGGCCGCCTCGTCATCGGTGACGATACACTCCGTGTGGTGGGAGCCGTGGCGACCGATGTGATCGATCGCCTCGTCAACGCCGTCAACCACCTTGATGGAGAGAATGGCGTCGAGATACTCGGTGTCCCAGTCGTTGGCGCTGGCTGGCGCGATGCGGCCGTCGGCGGCCCGGGCGCGCTCGTCGCCGCGCAGCTCGCAGCCGGCCTCGGCCAGGAGGTCAACGATGCCGGGCAGCATGGCGTCGGCCACGGCGCTATCAATCAGCAGAGTCTCGGTGGCGCCGCAGATGCCGGGTCGCCGCATCTTGGCATTCAACACGATGTCCCGCGCCATGGCCGCGTCGGCGCCGGCGTGAACGTAGGTGTGGCAGATACCTTCGAGATGCTTGAGCACGGGA